>JAZFSW010000088.1:0-3945 GCA_036446375.1 Desulfobacterales bacterium
GTCCTGTCGGAAACCATCCCCGAACGCATCCCAATGGGGATACTGCTGAAGTCGGGCGGCAAATTCCTCCCCCGCGTGCTCAAGGCGATGGGCGCGGAAGCGTTGCAGGAGGAGGTCACCGAACTCCTGCAGATCGGTTACGACCAAGGCGCACAGTATCGTCTGAGATTCCTTCACGACATATCGAAAATACACCATCAACAACACGGCCAGCACTACAAAAAGCACCATGGCTACAGCAGATCCGGCACCGATATTGAATTCACCGAAAGCGTAATCGTATACCTTTATCGTCAATACCCCTGTTCCGGCCTGCCCACGAGTGAGCAGGAAGATATCGTCGAATTTATTAAAGGTCCAGATAAACCGGAATAGAAACAGGTTGGCAAGGACCATGCTCAGCTGGGGAAATGTGATATGACGAAATCGCTGAAAAGGGCGGGCACCATCCACCCTGGCTGCTTGATACAGGTTTTCGGGAATGGCCTGGAGTCGGGCCAGGATGAAAAGAAAAGCAAAGGGGAAATAGCGCCATCCTTCAAAAAGGATCACCGATGAAAGCGCCAGGGGCAGTCGGATCCTGAATCCAAAAACATGCCAGTCCCACCATCGCTGGGAGAGAAAGGGGATGGGCTGATCCAGGAAACCCTTTTCCACCGCTAGCCCGTTCAGCACCCCAAGCTGGGGATCGAGGATGAAACTCCAGGCAAAGGCCACAGCCACGACCGGTGCGATGTAGGGAGAGATGAAAACCCCCCTCAGCAGACTCCTGCCGGGGAATTCTCCGTGAGCAAGCAGTGCCGCTACGAGTCCCATGAAAACAGACAGACCGCTTCCTGCGGTGGCATAGACAAGCGTGGTAACCAGCCCCGACGTGAAATCCGGATCGGTCAATACCTTGGTGAAATTATCCAATGTCAGGTTGAACTCAAAAAGGGATGTGCCCCGCAGATCAGCCAGAGAAACCGGTTTGAAACTCAACCATATGTTCCAGAGAACCGGAAAGAAGATGATGAGAAACACGATCGTAAAGGTAGGCGCCAGCATCCAGAATGCCAGCCTGGCTTCCCGATCTGCAAGTGTAGGTGTTTGCGATGTCATGGTCTATATTTCACCACGGAGTTTCACGGAAATTCACTGAAAAAAAGCACAATAAGCGTTGGAATCCCGCCACATCAGTTCTATTTTTTCCTTATGCCTTACTCCCTATTCCTTCACTCCAACGCCTCAACTCGCTTTTGCATCAATGCCGCCGCTTCCTTTGCACTCAGCTCACCATCAAGAAAGCGCTTAAGAATTTTTGGGACGATCTTTGTACCGTAGATTTTGGATATGAGGTCGCCTCTTCCTGCGGCAAATCCCCAGCGATTGAAACCCTCTACGCCGGACAGGATGCGCGTTACGGTATCGGATCCATAAAATGTTGAGATCCGGGCCCGGGAGGTGGTACCGAACTCAAGGGTCTTCCATCCTTCGATGAACCGGTTTGCTTCATCCGGGGTGCCTTTACGCATGGGCAACTTGCCTTCCGGTGCCATGGCCAGCCACTGGAGATACCCATCGGTGAGAAGGAATTCGATCCACTGTTTTGCCGGGGCAACATCGGCATCCAGCGTAATCCCCAGGTAGTTGATTTGCCCGTACTGGGCCGATGCACCCGGTCCTTTGATGATCGTGACAAAACCGGTATTTTTTGCCAGGAAACCGGGTTGTCCCTTGGCGATATCGGGGATTACCGGCTGATCCTGCCGGAGACCGGATAGCTCGTCGAGGATGTAGGGCGACCAGATCGTCATGGCGGTTCGCCCGGAAAGATAGTCGATCCGGGCATGAAGCCAATATGTATTTCCCGGTGGGCTGAATCGGACAAGGGATTTGTAGAATGCTAGGGTCTGAATCATTGCCGGCGTATTAAGGGCGATCGTGCCGGAAGCATCTGTCAAGGTCGCGCCATTGGACAGGGCAAAGTGCTCAAATACCTGCTGGGTATAGATCTGGCCGGGATCTGTGGCGGCATCAAAGCCCCAGATGAGGGGCGGGTTGTGCAGGGCTTCGGCCGCTTTCAGGATATGTTCCCACGTGTCTGGCGGGGCAAGGTGATGTGCCTTGAATAGATCCTTGCGGTACAGCAATAGCTGGCCCCATCCATCGATGGGCACTGCGGCATATCCTCCGGAAACCCGGATAAGGTTTAAGGGGCCTTTGCCGAAACTGCGTGTGTCCAGTCCAAGGACGACCTCGGTGGCCGCCCCGGTATTGAGAATTCCCTGTTTGACCCATCCCATGGTAAAGTCGATGGGGTGGAACACAACATCAGGAAGGGATCTGGCCGCATAGGCAGCGGTAATCTTTTGCCTGAGCAGGTTTTCCTGAACGGGGATAATTTGGACAGCAATGCCGGTTTTGGCGGTGAAAGCCCGGGCAATGTCTTTTTGAACGGTCAGCCGGTCCTGTTCGGCTTCCGTGGTCCAGAAGGTGATCCGGTTCCGGGATGCCGCGGCGGAAAGGGGAGCCAGGAGAAGAATGAAACCAAAGAGCACTGCAATGATGTATCGACCCATTGTCTCCCACCCCTGTGAGTTTGCCGTGTAGTCTCCTGATCCCTATATGCCCTGGATACACCCGGTGTCAATACTATTTATGGTGCCTATCCGGCAGCTATGGCATGGTGACAGCAGCGGCACAGGCATGGTTTACACCTGAAAGAGGTGCCCCTGTCAAACCGGGGAAAAAGGTAGCGGTTGGCGGCAGAATTTGCTATATCCCCTCCATGACACGCACAAAATGGTTTTTTCATCCGATTGTCTTCTTTGTCGTCTCGATCGTGGCCCTGGTCGTGTCCTATCTTCTTTATATCTATTGGTATATTGACATCAGCACGGGGCTTGAGACGATGGCGGGCCGGCTTAACCTGGAGCCGGGTCAGGCCCTCAAAGCGGACGCCTGGGTCGTGGTGCTGGTTCTGTCAATTCTTGTCGGTATCATTTTGCTGGGGATATTCGTCATCTTCGTTTACAATCAGAAGACGCAGCAGCTTTACCGACTGCAGGACAACTTCATCAATAACTTCACCCATGAACTCAAGACCCCTGTTACCTCTCTGAAATTGTTTCTGGAAACCTTCTTCAAGCATGAACTGTCCCGGGAAGATCAACGAAAGTACTTGAATTTCATGATTCAGGATGTGGGACGACTATCAGACAACATCAATCGGATCCTGGACCTTGCCAGCATCGAAGCGAAAAATTACGCCGGTGAATTTGTGAGCGAAGACATGGTTCAGATTGTTGAAACCTTCAGGGAGAGCAATAAGCATCTATTCCCGGATTGTGACATCCGTATCCACTATCCTGCTGATCAGAAGTTCACCTATCCTGTTAATCCGGCGTTCTTTGACATGCTCCTGATGAATCTTCTCACCAATGCAGTGAAATACAATGACGCTGAGAAACCAACGGTGAACATCACCTTCTCCCGCGAGAAAGGATCGGTGCGCCTTCGGTTTGAGGATAACGGGATTGGCATGGACAAGGGAGAAGTAAAGAGGATATTCGGGAAATTCTATCAGGTCGGCCGATCCGACGATATGTCTGCCAAGGGCAGCGGTCTGGGTCTTCATCTGGTGCAGAATATTGCCCGGATCCACAAGGGAAAGGTGGTTGCTGAAAGCAGAGGGCGTGGAATGGGTTCGACCTTCACCCTTACCCTTCCCGATGCGGGTTGAGTGGGTGATTGAACCGAGAAAGAGAATAGCTTGCCACGAAGGCACGAAGACACGAAGGCTATTGTCGGAATCTTCCTGGGCTTTGCTGATGAACAGGATGTGCTATTTCCACGGGTCGATGTGTTGGGCCATGGGCTCAATTCCCCAGCGAAGCCCTGAAGTCTTTTCTTTGTGCCTTCGTGTCTTAGTGTCCGAATCATCTTTTTGAGAAAGAAACGCCA
>JAZFSW010000089.1:0-13712 GCA_036446375.1 Desulfobacterales bacterium
AGCCGTATCACGGGCGTCAAGCCCGAATAAGACCCCGCTGGAGAGCACTAATATGGCGATTCCGAAATAGCATCACATGGGGTGCAATCCCTCTTTCTTCGGCGACCGCTGGAGTCTCAAGGTGTCAGTGTTCAGGCAGAGCGTTTTCGTTACCTGACACCTGACACCTGACACCCGACACCTGGAACCTACGAGAGCAACTGCAACTCCACCGGAGACGAAATTGAAACGTTAATTGGGAAACGCTCTACTAGTTCTCCAGAGCAGCGATTCCGGCATCGACCCGTGCGCTTTTTTCTTCATCGAACCACCATGTATTGTGAAATCCGGTGGTCCTCATCCCTTCAATCGGTTCCGGATACCCGAACCGGTCCCAGTATACCATGCGATATCCATTCGGATAGCCACCGGGGACCACAAAAAAATTCCACAACACAATTCTGTCCAGCGCACGAGCGAAAGTATTGAGGTCTTCCTGTGTATCGGCGGCAATGATTTTTTCGACAAGTAGATCAGCTACCGGTATTCGGATCCCGGCAAAGTTGCGCATATTGTTTCGATCGGCGTTCTGGGACCGGAAGTAGCTACGCACCAGCCAATGCAGAGGGATATCATTCTGCCACATGCCCATAACAATGACTTCAAAATCATATTTTCGAAGCCGGTTGATCGCTTGACTGCTTTCCACCCGACGCAGCCTGGACCCAATGCCGAGACGTCTGAGATTATCCACATAGGGAATGAGCAGGCGTTCTTCATTAACCGATTGCGCCAGAAAATCCATCACCAAAGGTTCGCCGGTTCGCCGGTTTACCCGTTTGAAATCCCTAATGACCCATCCCGCAGCTTCCAGCAGTTCGTCGGCCTGTATCAACGTATCGCGGTTTCTACCATCGGGCTCATTCTCCGGCAGTGTATACGTTTCGGTAAAGACACGCTCCGGCAGCTGGCCGCGATACGGTTCCAGCAATGCCAGCTCTGCTGCCGACGGCAATCCTTCTGCGGCCAATTCAGATCCCATGAAGAAGCTGGTATTGCGAAGACTGTCATCATACCAGAGGACTCGATTGGACCATTCGAAATTATAAGCCAGGGTCAACGCTTCGCGCGTCCTGATATCGTTGAATTTCTCCATTCGGGTATTGAAGATGATCCCCCAGTTCATCCCATAGGCTCTCTTGATTCTCCTTTTGTCCTTCTTGAAAAGGCCCCGGTGGTAGCCATCGAAATCATACGCTGTAGCCCAGCTCTTGGAATCCTCTTCATATCGAAAATCGAACACATGGGCCTTGTGGGCCTGTATGACAACGTTCTTGTCGAGAAAATAGATATACTCGATCGTATCAAAATTGTAGTATCCGATGTTAACGGGCAGGTCCTTGCCCCAGTAATCTTCAACTCGCTCATAGACGATCTTGTGGCCTGCATCAACTTCCTTGATCCGGTAGGCCCCGCTGCCCAGTGGTACCTCCAGCGTTGTCGCATTGAACTTTCGCCCTTCCCAATAGTGCTTTGGAAGGGGCCAGAAGTCCGCCATGTCGATGGCCGGTTGAGCGGTTCTTGGCGCGGTTTCGCCAAAGGTAAACCGAACGGTTCTCGGTCCTACCTGCTCAACACCGAGGACGTCCTTGAAGTTGGCCCGCCATCCGACTGCGCCCTCATTGACAATCTTATTGTAGGTCCAGATGATGTCCTCAACGGTCATGGGGACGCCATCATGCCAGTAAATGCCTTCCTTGATGGTAAACTCCACCCATGTGAAATCATCGGCCAATTCAACACTCTCGGCCAGATTACAGTAGGCAGCCCACGGCTCATCGTAGGAGTACTTCATCAACGCATCGTAAATCAGCATGCTGGACACATCAATACCGGCAGCGGCTGTTCCCTTGTCCACAAACGGATGCAGGTTATTGAACGTACCGATCCTGGCGATGGTAACTTTTCCACCCTTCGGTGCAGCGGGATTGACATAGTCAAAATGCGGGAAGTCTTCGGTGTATTTCAGATCTCCGAAATAGGAGAATCCGTGCATGGGTTCACCGGCAAAGGTATGCGTAACGGCAACCGTATACAAAAGGGCCAACACAACACCGATAGTGAACGAGCGGATTCTCATTGTTTTCCTTTGTCAGGATGCGAAGTGTTCTTATGATCCATTAATCCTGGCAGGATGTTCGCGGGCGCGGTCAGAGGTCTGGGTCTGGGTCTGCGGCTATGCCCTGATTGCAGCGAGATTATCCAGGTACAGAACCATCAAGGCACAATACTACAGGGAAAAGGAAGCATCTGCTCTGGCGCCGCCACTATCATAGACAGAGACGCCGCCGGAGAATTACTTCTGATGAGAGATCCGGCCCGACTTCTCCTGGGAGGATCGAGCCCATGGGGAAAGCCGGGAGGGTATTACATCATAGACAATGGCTGCCATCAATGGGCAGTCCGGGACTGCCGGCTGCAACCAAACGCCTAGGAGCCCAGAGAAGTCTTGCTTCTCGTTGCCTGCAGTTCGTGATCCGGAATCCGTTTGGCGAGAATATCCAGCGACAGATCAATATCTTCTTTCATTTCGTCCGGCGTGGTGACACCAATGCAGACCATATCCTGATCACGGATAGTATTCCAGGAAAAGGCCAGACCGACCACAGGCAAGAGCTGGCCTGCGGCAAGCGGCTTGATGGTAATGACCGGCTTTTTTGCCTTGTTAATAATGCGCATTACCCAGTCTATCTCCATCTGCATCATGAACCCGTCCGCGTTGTAGATCTGGATGTAGGATTCAATATCGTACCCGCCTTTATCCGCATACGGTATCGTCTCCGGCATATGAGTACTCAAGCAGGGAATCATCCCCCGGTCCCGTATCATCTTCGTGTATTTGTCCAGGTCGCGGATCTCCCGGTGCATACGATCCATTAACGCGTCGGTTACGTACTGATGGGGAAAGACAAATGTACAGTTCTTCTCCTTGCACAGATCAAACATCTTTTCCGGTTCCATGTTCTCATCGCCCCCGGGGAGAAAATTGAACCCCGGTACCATGCACCACAGGATCTCCTTACCGGTTCGCTCCTGGGCTTCTTTGACCCCGGCCGCTGCGGTCGGCGTTGGCCATCCGTAAATAGCATCGACGCCACGTTCCACAGCCGCGACGAGGATATCGGCGATATTCTTGCTGGTCTGATAGGATCGAACGAAGTTGTCTTTCGCAACACTGCGATGGGTTGCGCCAAGGAACCAATTGGTACCGACGATCATCCGCGGCACCGAGACACCACCAATGCTTGTTCGAGGAAATAAATCACTCATGTAACGACTCCTTTTCTGCTGATTTGATTTGTGGTTGCGCTGTCCAGTGCGGCAACAACCCTATGGTTCACTCTATGATCCAATTCCTGAATTGTCAATGCAAAGGGCTACATTGTGGTCAGAGCTCAGAGAAGAACCGTGAATCATACCCTTAGTGTCTTTTCGTCTTTGCCCTTCGACCTTTCTCTGAATCGTGACCTTGTCGAACGGCGCTTTTGTGGGGGATCGAGCTATGCGCATTCATTTATGCAATCTTGTCGCCCATTCGCCAGAAACCTCCTCGAAGCATGATCAGCGGATCCAGCTTGGCACTATCCGGCTTGCCTGCCTCATTGAGGGCGTCTTCATCGACATGTTCAGTCAGGACCTCGCCGATGAACAGATCGTGATCTCCCACGGGATGAAACCCCACAACCTTGCATTCCAGATTCACCGGGCACTCGGCGATGATCGGCACCTTGACATGGGTTGACGGCATGGCGGTCAGGCCGAATTTTTCGAACTTGTCTGTCCCATCTCGCCCGCTGGTCGAGCCACAGCCAAATACCTCTTTGAGCATCCCGGCAGTTGGAAAATTCACCGTGAATTCTCCCTGGGCTTTGATAAGACCATGTGAGTAGGTGGCTTCCCGCAGGGAAATACCGACCCATACCGGGTCTATGACGCTCAGGTTAAAAATCTCACCGGCTGTCATCACATTCGGTTTGCCATCGGCATCCACAGATACGATCAGGCCCGCCGGTGTCGGGTAAACGGGTCGACCCGGTTTCTGCTCTACTTTCGTTTTCATCCTGTTGCTCCTTTCCTTGGTTACAGACGCTTTCCTTGTTGTTCCTTCCTACGATGTTCCAGTGCCTTCCATGCGCTCCGGAAAGCGTCAGTCCTGCTTCTCCGCCATTTGCCGTTCCAGCTCCTGCTTCTGTTCCTCTATGATCTGGCCCTGGCTCTTCTGGCCGGTGGCAGCATAGGCCGACATCCTCTCCAATGCCTCGTCACTGGCCATGAGTTCCGCCATAAGTTCCGATTCCATGGCAAGGCCGTCATCGATATTCATCTCCATCCCTTCATACACACACTTTCGGATGTGATGCACCGCAAGGGGAGGCATCGTCGCCAGCCTCTGGGCAAATGCCATGACATCCGGCAGCAATTGCATGGGATCGCAGGCCCGGGTAATCAGGCCGATGCGTTCGGCCTCATCGGCGTATACCGCGCGTCCCGTAAGCATTAGCTCCAGTGCCCGGCCCATACCGATCAGGCGGGGCATACGCTGGGTTCCTCCCCCACCGGGCAGGATGCCGACACCGACCTCTCCTTGGGACATAGAGCAGGTTCGTGCCATGAAACGAAAATCAAAAGACATGCACAGCTCCAAGCCGCCACCGGCAACCGGTGCATTAATTGCAGCGATAATCGGCTTCGAATCCTGCCGAAAATTGATCCGGCGATATGGGGGGGCATCCGATTTCTTCTCCGGTTTCTTTTTCGTTAGGGCTGTTCCATCCTTAACCAGTTGGGCAACATCGTAATGCTGGATAAACACACCGGGTATGGCGCTGGCAAATACCCCGACCCGCAGCTCCGGATCGTTATAGAAGTCATTCAGCAAGCCACCGAATTCGGCACCCATACTCGGATTGAGCAGATTCTGCGGGGGATTATAATATTTCCAGGTAACGACCGCCCCATCTCGTTCGACAAGAAACATCTTTGACTTTGTTGCCATTTTCGCCTCCTCTAATCTTTGAGTTCCGGTTGAATGTGGTATGCATATCGCTATCGATGGGTATGGCAACGCTTTCCGATACTGCAAAGGCGTGCATGACTTAAAAGAGCTAAACAGATACTAATTCAAAAGTCAATGGCAGGAAAGCCAAAATCGTGGAAGCACAGTTCCCATCGCTTCCAGCCGGATCGCCTTGACTTGATTCCGAAACCTTAATATAAGATTTGGATGATACGGTACGGCAGACAGACAGCTGCGATGGCAAGCAAACACTATTTTTGCTCTTGAAAGGTGATGAGACAATGAAGGAAAAATTGCGTCAGAAAGCGTTGGAACTTGGATTTGTGGATGCCGGATTCACCGGCGCAGAGCCCCTTGATTATTATATCAAGGAGATCGGGTCCCGACCGGAGATGTACCAATGGACAATGAGCGAGAATTTCAATCCCCTTCGCGGTGCAACCCCCACAGACCGATACCCCTGGGCCAAATCCATGCTGGTACTCATCACAACATACTATGAAAAGGAATTTCCCCCGCAGCTGACCGGAACCATCGGCCGATGCTACCTGGTGGATGAACGAAAAGAACCCGGAGAAGGGAACAAACGAACGCGGGCCTATTTTGATTTCCTGAAAGACGAAGGCATTCAGTTTCGAACCGACGGGGAAACGCCGGCCAGGATGTCTGCCGCCCGGGCTGGTGTGGCCACCTATGGGAAGAATTGCTTCATCTATGCCAGGAAAGGTATGCTTGAGTCATCCTGGATCACCAGCATGCCGATCCTGTTGGATGTGGAAATCGAACCGGATGAACCTTCCATCGAACTGGGATGTCCTTCCTGGTGCAAAAATGCCTGTATCGCGGCCTGCCCTACCGGCGCTCTCTATGGGCCCAAAAAGATGAATCCGCTGAAATGCATCGCCTACAATTCTTACTATTCGGAAGGCATAACACCGATGGAATTGAGAGAACCGATGGGCACCTGGGTCTATGGATGCGATCGGTGCCAGGATGTCTGCCCTCGGAATCAGCCCTGGCTCAACCAGGACCTGCCGAAAAACCAGCCGCTGATGGATCGTGCAAAAGATCTGGACCTTCGCACCTTTCTGACCATGGACCAGAATCATTATGAGACCAAGGTCTGGCCCCTGCTCTTTTACATGTCACGAAATAGACTTGATAAATGGCAGATGAATGCCGCTCGCGCCTTGGGGAACCGGGGTGATCGTGCAGACATTCCCCTGTTAATCCAATCCCTTTCCGAAAACCCCCATGAGCTCGTTCGGGCAATGGCTGCCTGGTCCCTGGGGAAATTCGCCGGTGATCAGGCGCAAACCGCACTGGAATCCCAACGATCAACAGCAGAGGGGTTGGTGAAGCAGGAAATCGAGATGGCCCTTGAAGGGGGAACAGGATGACTTGTGTGGTCCTTCCAGGAGAACTTAGCTGCTGACCGGAATTGAGTGGGAGGCTGATTCTATGACCGATGCGACATTTATCCCGGCTGATCACAGATTCGGTGAACCCCGGTATTTTGAAGATCTTATCGTGGGTGAAGAATTCTATATCCCCTCCCGCACACTAACAGAGGCCAATTTCGCAGCATTCCAGACAGTCTCCTGCGACAACCACCCCATTCACTATGATGTGGAGTATTGCCGGGCCCAAGGGCACCGGGACCTGCTTGCTCATGGGTTTCAGATCCTTAGTTTCACCGCTGCCGGTGCCGGACTGTTTCCGCATGTTATCGGTGAGTCCCTCATCGGTTTTATCGAACAATCGTCCCGGTTTCTAAAACCGGTATATCCCGGTGACACCCTCTATCCGCTGCTGGTCATCACCGATTTAAAACCCCAGCAGACAACCGGTGTTGTCACCCTGACATCCACAATTCACAATCAGGACAAAGAGCTTGTGCTTGATGGATGTCAGAAATACCTTCTGAGAAAAAGAACCGTTACTGCTTAACGCATCCCTTCGATAGTGTTTCAGCCAGGGAGGAGTAAAATGAGCAAGCTTTGGGAACCCATAAGAATCGGAAGCATGGAACTTAAAAACAGGCTCATTATGGCACCGATGCTTACCTGTTTGGCGGAACCGGGCGGGGAAGTTACTAACGAACTTATTGAGTATTACGAACGCAGAGCCCGGGGTGGGACCGCCATGATTATCGTTGAAATTGCTGCGGTACATGCCCATGGTGTTACCTGTGATCGCCAGTTGATACTGAGCGACGACACGTATATTCCAGGCATGGCACGACTGGCTGAAGCGATAAAGAAACATGATTGCAGAGCCGTTTTGCAGTTGCACCATCCGGGCAGACAGACCGATTCCAGAATCACGGGATTCCCAACCGTGGGCCCGTCACCGATTCCCTGGTCAGATTTCGCAGATGTCCCGAAGGAACTCACGATAGCCGAGGTAAGTGAGCTCATACAATGCTACGTGGAGGCGGCACGGCGCGCATGTGATGCCGGCTTTGATGGGGTGGAGTTTCACGGCGCACACGGGTATCTCATTTGTCAATTCTTCTCGCCTCTTTCCAACAAGCGCACAGACGGTTATGGCGGTGATGTCAAGAAGCGGGCAAGATTCGGTGTTGAGATCGTGGAATTGGCCAGGCAGAAGCTCGGTGGGCAATACCCGATGCTCTTTCGCATATCCGGCAGCGAGATAGAAGAAGGGGGGCTGACCACCGACGACCAGATCATAACAGCCAGGTTGCTTCAGGAGGCGGGTGTGGACTGCATCGATGTATCAGCAGGCTACTACGGCACATCGGAGTGGACCACCCAGCCCGCTTTCATGAAGCCGGGGTGCATCGTCGAATATGCCACAGAAATCAAACGCAATATCGATATTCCTGTGATCACGGTTGGAAGGATAAACAGTCCGAAATTGGCGGAGAGCATTCTGGAAGGAGAGCGCGCAGATATCATTGCCCTCGGCCGGCCGCTGCTGGCCGATCCGGACTATCCGCTCAAAGCCAGGCAAGGGAAAGGGCGTGAGATCATAAAATGCATTGCCTGCAATACCTGCATGGATCTGGTCTTCCAGCGCAAATCCATCCACTGCATCCAGAATCCCTGTGCCGGCTACGAGTCCGAAGAGGGGGCAGAGGCCCAGGCGACAAATCCATGTCGCGTTCTGGTAATCGGCGAGGGACCGGCAGCACTTGAGGCGGCTCGCGTCGCGGCGCTGCGAGGGCACGATACCGCTCTGTGGAGAACCACGCAGCCGTCCGGTGGGCACTGGTCGTGGCTGATTCGTGGCTTTGCCAACAGGAAGCTGAGAGCAGCAGCAGACGCCGGAACGAAGGTGCAGCAAGAGGATGACATCCGCATCGACAGGATTCGCGAGCTGAAACCAGATGTCGTGCTGGTCGAGGAATCCGCGCACCCCATATTACCGGACATTCCCGGGGTTCAGGCGGACAACGTGGTCTTGGCGGAGGATGTGCTGTCAGGAGAGAAAGAACTGAAGGGCAGAATCGTGATTCTCGGCGGAGGAAACAGGGGTGTTCAGACGGCCCTTCACTTGGGGAAAACAGGCGCTCAGATAACCATAATTGAGGGTAAACGCGGCCCTGCCTTCGAGATCGAACAGATCAGCCGAAAAGTGCTGGTCCAGAAACTCAGCGACCTCGGTGTCAAAATGCACTTTCACTGTGCCGTGGCCTCCATCGATCCCACGGGGGTGACATACGAGAACCAGGAAGGGTTGCAGAGCCGATTGGATGCAGACAAGGTTGTGATTGCGCTGGGGATGAAAACGGAATCAGGATTGGCCGAGACCATTGCCGGAGAAGGGTATCGAACCGTGACCCTGGAATACTGTTCTTCGCAAAGGGGCGTGCACGCATCCATACGCCAGGGAACGATTGCTGCGCGACAGGTGTAGGCGTCAGCCACGCATATCAGCCATACCAGCGCCGCCTCGGGCCAAAGCGAGATGCCCCGCTGTGAGCGGGAGGGCCGGTCTGGTCAGGGAAGAAACTTGGCAAGTGCCGAACATCGAATCACGCCATGGCGTGACTCAACATCGAACATCGAATGAAGGGCTAACCCCTGAACCCAGAACCCAGAACCCAGAACCTTGAACTCAGGATGTCGATTCATCAGGGGCTGGCGCTACCCTCTATAAATGCCCTGACTTCATCATCATTGACCGAACGACCGGTAAAGGTGCCGGCATCCTGCTGGGCAATCCACAGCGCCGCTTCGGCAATCTGATCGGGGCTCTTCATCCGTTTGAGCATGTCATCACTTAGCTTCACCTTTCTAAACACATGCTTGAACCCGTCTGTCGTCACGCCACCGGTGGGATACAGATCGTTTACCGCAATATTATATTCCTTGACCTCCTGTGCCAATCCCCAGCAAAACAGCTCCATTCCGGATTTGGTGATGCTGTAACACACTTCACCGGGAGGAGCTTTCCTTTTTGCAGCCATCGATGTCATGGCAATAATACTCCCGCTGCGCTGTTTCATCATCGTCGGGAGCACGGCTTTGGTGCAGATGAATGTGCCTCTAAGATTGACATTCATCATCAGATCCCATCGTTTGATCGACAGATCGGCCACCATGGCGTTCATATTGGCCGCCGCATCATTTACGAGGATATCGATCCTTCCAAACTCATCCAGCGTTTTCAGGGCCATCTGTTCCACATCATCATCGACGGTTATATCGGTTCGAACGGCAAGAGCGCGACCGCCCATAGCCGTTATCTCATCAACCGTCTGGTGTATGGTGCCGGCAAGTCTGCCCCCCTCTTTTTCTGTTCGGGCAACCACCACCACCGATGCACCCTCTTCGGCAAACGTGAGACAGATCTGTTTACCGATCCCCCGGCTGCCACCAGTGACAATAGCCACTTTCCCGTCCAGCTTCATAAGTTTACCTCCCTTCACTGTTTGATTGGTCAGCACTGCAGCACTATTGGAGCCACGTGGGCGCGATCCATCATACTCAATCGCAAGAGAAAAGGCTCCTTGATTTCAGCCTTTGGGATCCTTGCTATTCGGAAGCCAAAGGAATATAGGGATATATTCAATCTGGTATTAAATGGCAAACAAATCATAGCTGCATCATCATCTGGTAGGAGGGTTCCATGGAGCTTAAGACCGTTAAAATAGAAAACCCGGATGAATTGAATCTGATCCTGGGCCAATCGCATTTCATAAAGACCATCGAGGATATCCACGAGGCCATGGTCAATACCGTACCCATGGCAAAATTCGGCGCGGCGTTCTGCGAGGCCTCCATTCAGCAGCTCGTGCGACATAGCGGCACGGACGATGACCTGATTGACCTCGCCAGAAGAAACGCCTACGCCCTCGCCGCAGGTCACATTTTCATCATCTTTATGAAGGATATCTTCCCCATTAATGTTCTCAATACCATAAAGAATGTCCCCGAGGTATGCCACATCTTCTGCGCAACGGCCAATCCAGTCGAAGTGATTCTGGCTGAAACAGAACAGGGACGGGGCATTCTCGGTGTTATCGATGGATTTGCTTCGAAGGGAATCGAAACAGAGGAAGATATCGTCGTACGAAAGAAGCTCCTGCGCCAGATCGGGTATAAGCTGTAGACAGTGCCTCTTCGACAGGTTACCGCATTATCACTAAACCGGGACAAGTGCCTGAAATCTCTCGCAAAGGCGCTAAGGCGCAAAGGCAACTACCCAACACCTGACATTACGCAGAAAGCACCACGAAAATGCGCCACACAATTGAAGTTCCCCATCACGCCATGTCGTGAGTGGGGGAATCCCGACTGCAAGGAAAACAATCCGTATGCGTTCGCTATTCAGTTCATGGATATCGGTGAGTTCTGCCTGGACTATTAGACATTTCGATGATCGAAACGTTTCTATTCAAAGCGGTTGTAGGTCTTGAAGCCCTGTTTTTCGATCATGGAATCTTTTTCTGCGTCAATGATATCCTCCTGAACCATGATTTTGACGAGGTCTTCAAAGGACATCTTTGCCTCCCATCCCAGCTTTTCCTTTGCCTTGGTGGCATCGCCGAGGAGATGGTCTACTTCGGTGGGACGAAAATAGCCGGGATCGATCTTTACCACAACATCACCAGGGTTAAGAGATGAGGACTGAGGGCTGAGGACTGGGGACTGAGGATCGATGAGGCCGACTTCATCGATGCCGGAACCTTGCCAGGTGATGTTGATGCCAATCTCAACAAAGGCCTTTTCAACAAACTCGCGGACGGAATGACTTTTGCCTGAGGCGATGACATAGTCTTCCGGTTCATCTTGCTGCAACATAAGCCACATGGCCTGGACGTAATCACCGGCAAAACCCCAGTCTCTTTTGGAATCCAGATTACCAAGATAGAGCTTATCCTGTAGACCGAGTTTGATTCGTGCCACGGCCCTCGTGATTTTCCGGGTTACAAACGTTTCACCTCGTGCAGGGGACTCATGGTTGAAAAGGATACCATTGCAGGCGTACATATTGTATGCCTCTCGGTAGTTAACCGTGACCCAATACGCATACACCTTGGCTGCACCATAGGGGCTTCGGGGATAGAAAGGCGTGGTTTCTTTCTGAGGCATTTCTCTTACTTTCCCAAACATTTCACTGGTTGAGGCCTGGTAAAACCGGGTCTTTTCCCCCATTTTCAGAATCCGAATGGCCTCAAGAATCCGCAGCGTCCCGAGCGCATCGGAATTGGCGGTATATTCCGGAGTTTCAAAAGAGACCTGGACATGGCTCTGTGCTGCCAGGTTATATATCTCATCCGGCTGGACTTCCTGGATAATGCGAATCAGATTTGTGGCATCGGTTAGATCCCCATAGTGCATAGAGAAACGCACGTTCGTTTCATGGGGATCCCGGTAAAGATGGTCCACACGGGCAGTGTTAAATGACGATGCGCGGCGTTTGATGCCATGCACATCATAGCCCTTATCCAACAGGTACTGTGCGAGATACGCGCCATCCTGGCCCGTAATACCAGTGATCAATGCCTTTTTCATTGCTGACTCCAGTTTTGATTTTTTCTCTCGCAGCCTATCCGACATCGGCTTCGCCTTCAGGCAAGGTGGACGGGGTACTCAGAGGCCACAGAGAAGACAATTGCGCCGATAAAGGGATTGGCCTATCTCCCTTCTCTCCCATCCTGAACCTTCATTACATTATACTCAAAAGCGAGTCTTGTCCACCTCCCGACAAGGGAGGACAAATCCCCCGGGGTATTTGGATCTTGCGAATTTGTAAGACCGGAAAGTACGTCCTTCAGATCCTGCCGATCCGGTTCCTTTTCCAGGAGATAGCGATATATTGCTTCGGCCTCTTTCAGGTTACCCTGATCGGCATGGATCTTCGCCATCGTCTCGGTGTAAAACATTTTGTCATCAGCCATGATTCATCCCATGCTGTATATTGATAAGCGCGAAGGACAAAAAGGTTTTGGACACAGATTAACACAGATGGGCGCAGATCAAGATAAAGGGTAAGGGAAAATTACAATCTGTGTGTATCTGTGTTCATCTGTGTCCGACCATTCTTTGCATTTTCACTGTTTGACCAGCGGCCTTTGCTGCCTACTGCATACTGATTACTGCCTACTGTCCCTTCCCCTTCTATCTCTTCTGTTTGATGATGACTTCACCCTCTTTGACCATTCCGAGTTCGTCCCGGGCAACGTCTTCTATGTATTTGGGGTCATCTTTCAATCGGTCGATTTCACGATACTTGGCCAGGTTTTCCTTCGTAAGCATTTCATTCTTCTCAATGATGTCATCTCTTTCTTCCCGAAGAAGATTCAGATCAGCCAGACCATTTTCACCGAAGATGATAAACGGGAACATGGAAACGAGGAACAGGATGGCTAATGCCAGAAATATGCTCTGTTTTGTTGTCATTATTGTATCACGACCGTTCCTACTTACATCGGACAAAAGCAAGAGTTTGGAGCAGACCTGCCCGCCATCGCGAGTCTGGGCTCGGCTCAGGCGAGGCGCACGGGTTACACGGATGAACACAGATCCTACAAAGGCCCCTCAATTTGGCTGCGGAGTTAAACAAGAGAGAGACCGGCGATGGCTTTGAAGTGCTCATCTCTGGTAAACACCTTCAAGCCGTGCTGGAAGGCTACAGCAGCAATCCACATATCATTTGTGGGTATGTGCTTGCCGATCTTTCTTAGTTCGTCCAATATGTCTGTGTAAAACTCTGCGGTGTCTTCATCGACGGGATAGATGACGACGCGGGGACTATCTAGGAATGATTCAAGCTCTTCCCTGTTCTTCTTCTTTTGTCTCCCCCCGCGTTTAAATCCGGAAAGCAATTCGCCTATGCTGATTGCGGAAAAGCCTATGAGATCCGCCCCTCTGAGAATCTCTACAACACTTCCATCCGCTTTTAGCGCAAAAGTATAGATACCCGTATCAATCAGCAGTCGTTTCATCCCCACAATTCCGGGTCAATCTGTCTTTGGCTGTCAATACTGCCTTGAATGTCCTCAAATTCTGCATCCGTCCATTTCCCAAAAAGGTGATCCAGATCATCGTGTATTAATGTAAATTTCTTCTTCTTCTGCATTCCCGTATGCTGTTTGATCGTATCCAGGATAAACTGGTTGATGCTCTTTCCCTCGCTCTTAGCCATCTGTTTCAGTCTGGCCGACATGGTCGCATCGACC
>JAZFSW010000090.1:0-3441 GCA_036446375.1 Desulfobacterales bacterium
GCGGCGATGCTCGTCCGTACACAGCTGCTCACCAGAGTCATGCCGAGCTTCGCCGACGGTTTGCCGGAACCGGTGGCCGAACATTTCGACGAACTCAAGCGGCTGTGGGACAACATGGCGAGGTCCGACTGGTACGAGATGTACTGCGACCTCTTCATTCTCGTGGTTTACCTCGCTCTCTTTCGTCCGATGCGCGAAAGTTTTCCCATGGCCATCATCTTCGGTTTTGTTATGGATAGTCTGTCCGGCGGCCCTCTGGGTCTGTATGTCACCACCTATTTCTGGTCATGTGCCGGGATCCTCGGCGTCATGACCTTTTTGGATATACGCAGTCGTTTTCTCTTACCGATGGTGGTTGCATCTGTCGTAATCGTGGAAAACGCGCTTTTTGGGGCCGGTACGGTCATGTTTGTGCCCGACGCGAGGATGGACGATGGTATCCTATCCACTGTTTCGGTCCAGGTGCTATGGGCAGTTGTCACTGGCCCGCTGTTTATCATCCTTCTTGAAGCGGTACACAAACGGATGGATCGATGGATTTCTGAGTATCGGGACAAAGAAGACGGGTATAGCCAGACCTGATCGGATTGATATCAAGGCCGCAAGATAAGCCCGTTACAGGAAGATTCTTCCCTTGAGAAATTATCTGAAAACAGCCGATAGCGATTGGTTTAAAGCCCGGGTTATCGGGATGTTGCTGTGTGTGCTCATTGCCTTCACGTTTCTCTTCTTGCGGCTATTTTACCTTCAGGTGCTTAAAGGCGATACGTTTCGGCGGCAATCGGAGAGCAACAGTATCCGTTTGCAGAGCATTGATCCGCCCAGAGGATTGATTTTTGATCGAAAGGGTGCATTGATCGTCGATAACCGGCCTTCCTTTGATCTAAGTGTGATTCCAAGAGATGCAAAACCCCTTGAGGAAACGATTGGAAAACTATCTCAATACCTGAAAATTCCCAAGGAAGAACTTATAGAGAAGATCAGGCGGCAGCGCAGCAGGCTTTCCTACAAACCGATTCTACTGAAGCAGGACATCGGCAGGGACGTATTGGCCGCAGTAGAGGTCCATCGATTCGATCTGCCGGGGATTACGGTAAATGTCAAACCCGTTCGGCATTATCTTGATTATCACGCCGCTGCCCATCTTATCGGCTATCTCGGTGAAATCGATGCTGACGAATTGAAAATCCGGAAAGGTGATGGCTACCGCGCGGGCGATTTCATCGGGAGATTCGGTATTGAGAAGGCCCTGGAGGATTTTCTAAGAGGCAAACGCGGAGGTCGTCAGGTCGAGGTGAATGCTGTCGGGCAGGTATCCCGCGTCCTAAGAACCGTAGAAGCCACACCCGGTCATAATATAACCATGACCGCCGATAAGACCCTTCAGAAGCGTGCCGAAGATCTCTTGATCGGAAAGACCGGGGCGATCATCGCCATGGAACCGGATACCGGGCATATTCTTGCCCTCGCCAGCAGCCCGTCTTTTGATCAAAATGCCTTTGTCAGCGGCCTGTCCCATAAATACTGGTCGGCACTATTGTCCAACCCGGACAGGCCGATGGCGAACAAAGGCGTGCAGGGAGAGTATCCTCCGGCGTCGGTGTTTAAGATCGTTACCACCATTGCCGGCCTCGAAGAGGGGGTAATCGATGAGCAGACCGTATTTAACTGCTCCGGATCTTACAGGTATGGTGACCGCGAATTCCGTTGTTGGAAGAAAGGGGGCCACGGTGCCATGAATGTTATATCGGCCCTGGCTGAATCCTGCGATGTGTTTTTCTATCAGACGGGCCGGCGAATAGGCATCGATAGACTTGCATTTCATTCGAGGGCCAGTGGTTTCGGTACACCCACAGGGATCAATCTGGACCATGAATCAAGTGGCCTGGTACCCGATGAAGCCTGGAAGAAGCGTCGAACCGGGATCGCCTGGCAAGGCGGTGATACCCTGTCGGTATCCATTGGGCAAAGCTACAATCTTGTCACCCCGATCCAGGTGCTGGTTCTCACCGCAGCCGTGGCAAATGGTGGGAAAAGGTACCGACCCCAGGTGCTGGACACCATCACGACTGCCAGTGGGGAATTGATACGGAAAACCCATCCTGAAGTCATTGGACAACTGTCCGCCGGGGAAAAGACATTGGATATCCTTCGAAAAGGGCTGTGGCAGGTGGTGAACACCTCCAGGGGAACGGCTTGGCGGGCGGCACATCTTGACGACATAGCGATTGCAGGAAAAACCGGAACTGCCCAGGTGGTGAGTCGAAAAGAAACCGAAGAAACGACACCCGATGGTATTGCAGATGACCTCAAAGCGCATGCATGGTTTACTGCCTACGCACCGGCAGAAACACCCCGGATTGCCGTTACCGTGATTATCGAACATGGTGAACATGGCGCGAGCACTGCAGCACCACTTGCTGTTGACATGATAAAGACCTATCTTCGTAATTGACTGAACTGAATAGCGAGCGCATTCCCTTTCCCGCCCGGACGAGATGGGGAGTTTCAATTGCAGGAAAATCAACGTCCCCTTACCATCGGGACAGGAATCGGACATGTTTGATCGGCGTTTAATACAGTACTTCGGGTGGGGTCTTCTAGGCATCACACTGTTGCTCGGGTTATTCGGCCTTGGCACGGTATACAGTGCGGTGACAGCCGGCGCCAACGCCTCCAAAGTCTTGTATGTAAAGCAGCTCATATGGTTTGCTACAGGTCTTGTCTTTATGGTCGTCTCTGTTCTGATCAATTACAAGGTTCTGGAACGTTGGGCGCCGGAAATTTACCTGTTATGTGTCGTTTCGTTGGTTGCTGTGTTGTTTTTTGGCAAGGATGCCGGGGGATCAAGGCGGTGGCTTCTGCTGGGTCCCATCACCGTCCAACCATCGGAGCTGGCCAAAATCGCCGTTATAGCGATATTGGCCCGCTACTATGCTAAACTGGTAAATGTAGGCGGCCTGACCATCCGGGAACTTTTCTACCCGCTGGGGTTAATCCTACTTCCTTTTTTTCTCATCGTTCGGCAGCCCGATCTGGGAACCGCCATCCTTCTCCTCGTGATAACCGGTTCGATGACGATCTTTGTTAAAGTTGAACGCCGCTCATTGCTATTTATTGTTGCCTCGCTCATGGTTGCCCTGCCCTCGACCTGGTTTTTCTTGACGGGCTATCAGAAACAGCGGATATTGACCTTTTTGAATCCGGATCGGGATCCCCTTGGCGCAGGCTATCATATCATCCAGTCTAAAATTGCCATTGGCTCGGGAATGATTTTCGGAAAGGGTTTTCTCAAGGGCACACAGAACGCGCTTTCCTTCCTGCCGGAAGAGCACACGGATTTCATTTTTTCCATCCTGGCTGAAGAATGGGGTTTCATCGGTTCCGCCGTTCTCCTCGTTGTCTTCCTGTTGCTTATTTCATGGGGATTAAAAATTGCCC
>JAZFSW010000091.1:0-4828 GCA_036446375.1 Desulfobacterales bacterium
CCTTTCCCGCCAACAATTTCGAGGGGTGTGTTTTCCGCTTTGAGGGGCAATACATATTTCTTTATCATCCACTTTCTCCGAATGCTTTTCTGCGCTGCTCGTATGGTTGCTAATGGGAGTAAGGATAGCGTTTCGGCGGATTCGTGTCAAATAGCGAGAAGACAGCGTTTGCCCAAATGTTCTGATATTCGCGGCATATCCCAGGACAGGGGGACTATAGGATGTCCCCCCTAGATGTCGGCCTCAAGACCCCGGTGATCTGGTACTGTCAGACGGAAACCATTGAGTTGGATTGAAATCTGGGGTAGAATGGGGAGACTTAGCTCTGGTCAGGCCGCTGGAATGGCGGGAGTCTCTCGCGTGACGTTCTTGCTGGATTGCCGTCGATATGATGCGGCCACCGTGGAATGGGACCAGGCGGAAATTGATGCTGAGTTTTCGGGTGAGGATGTATGAGCGTCAAGCTGATCAGCAATACGGGTCCTCTCATAGCACTCTCGATCGTCGATCGAATTGATATCCTTCGATCCCTTTTCGGTGCAGTTGCAGTTCCGGAAACTGTGCACAACGAGATTCTGGAGGGTGGACCAAGAAATGCTGGCGTGTCCAATTCGAGAGGGCAAAATGGATAGAGGTTGTGGCGCTTTCCAACCCGATTGATCCTTAGCTGCAAACATCTCTTGATGGCGGTGAAGCAGCCGTGATCGCGCAGATGAAGGAGAAGTCCGATGAAAGATAAGCTTCTGGAAATGTTGGAAAGTTTCGAAAAGGTATCAAGTCTCAACAGACGCGATTTTCTTAGAATTGCAGGCCTGATCGGCGCAGGTGCAACACTGAGTGCCGGTAGTGCCGGCGGACGCGGAGTCAAAGGAGGATCAGAGATGGCAAAACTCATCACACGCAGGTTGGGACGTACCGAACGTCAGGTCACAACATTGGGACTCGGGGGGCAGGCATCGATTCAGTGGACCGGCAAGGGAATCGACCCTGTCGCCATCATCGAAAAGGCCTACCGCCTCGGGATCAACTATATGGATACATCGAATGTTTATGGCCCCAGCCAGCAGAATTATGGCAAGGCGTTCCGGAATCTGGGACTCTCTCCGGCGGCAAGCAACTATGACCCCGTAGCTCGTAAAAAGCTCTTTGTGGCCACAAAGACCCATTACCGGTCGGCACGGCGTCCCGATGGCGGTTGGTTTCGGACAGACTTCAGCGAAGGCATGTCAGACGATTTCAAGGTGGCTTCATCTGTAGACGACGTCCGCCGCTCCCTGAGCCAGATGTTCGGCGATGGACGGGGCGGCTATCCCGAAGGGGCCTATCTGGACAGCATTCAGTTCCATAATCTGAATACCATGGATGATGTCGACATGCTATTCCAGGGCTTTGACGATCCGACACCGAACCGGGAATGGATGGGCTCTTTGGCGGCCATGCTGGATCTGCGGGAAGGCACGAACGCAACCGGCCTAAATCCCAAAAGGGAAAAGCTGGTCCGCCACATCGGCATTACCGGTCACTGGAACACAGCGGCTCACATGTTGGCCATCCGGCAAGACAGCAAGCGCATTTTCGATACGCTCCTTGTAACCGTCAATGCCAGCGACGGCAAATACATGGGCCACAGACACAATGCCATTGAAGTGGCCCGGGCCGCGGATATGGGGATTATCGGCATGAAAGTATTTGCCGATGCAGCCTACTACCACAAGGACGCGAGGTTTTCCAACAATCCCGATGACGTCTACCTCGGCGTCGGTTCCGAGGATCTTCCCAGCCGTGATCTGATCCAATACGCCCTGTCCTTCCAGGGCATCAGCACACTGATTACCGGCATCGGTCACATTGATGACGATCCGTCCAAATGCCAGCTTGAGCAGAACCTTCTGGCCGCCCAGATGGAAGATCCCTTGGATCCCGCGGCCATGAAATCCATCGAAGATCGGGTAACAGCCTTGGGCAAGGACGAGGCGAATTCCTATTTCCAACGCAGGGCCATGGGGCTGACCGCCCCCCACAACGTCGGCGTGGAAGTGGACTCACCCGCGCCCGTAATGGGGCGCCAGGCGGTTCGGATCAGTTGGGACACGGCCTATGCGGGCTCGGTACCTATCGACCGTTACGATGTGCTGAGAGACGGGAAAGTAATCGGCGCAATCCCTCACCAGCCCCAGATTACGCAAAAGCGATTCAACTATAAAGATGTCATGGACAAGGATGGAAAACCCGGGAGCAGCAGCTACGCCGTCCGTTCGGTGGATGCGGCCGGGGCCCAGGCGCAAAGCCCTTCTATCAGGGCCGAGTCTTGAAGGCGGACCTTAGAACCGCTCTTGGGTATAGGAAAGGTGGTGCCAAGACGCCACCGGCACTCTCAATAGCATCTCATTGCGTCAAGATCAGCAGATTAGCGTGGACCGGAAAGGAATCCCACCCGGATGGGCCATTCTCTTAAAGGCACGGTTTTGACCCCAAAAAGGGGCGTTTAAGACGATTTTGAGCCCTGTTTTGAAGGTGATTTCAAATCATGCCAAAGTTGCCGCGGCCCGACCCCAGGCCACGAGCGCAGGGCCGTGAGCATGTCCAACAGCGCCTTTGCGCGAGAATATTCTTTCAAGGGGTTTTTGCGGCGGGCTGACTATTCTTTACCATCGGGTTACAAATAACGATTACGCCATCCGTTAGCCGAGCGCCAATTCAATTTCCTGGCGAACCAGCCCGTCTTCTTTACCCCGATGCGATTCCAGGGCTTTCCGGGACCGGCTCCCACCCAATTGCCCCAATGCCCAGGCGGACATGCCCCGAACCGATTCATAGGGATTCTCCACCAGAGATGTCGCCAGAAGCGGCACATCTTCCCGATTCCCGCGATTACCGATGGCACGGGCGGCATTCATCTGCCATTTTTCCCGGTTTTCCCGCGAGATGTAGAAGTGCTGGGGCCAGACCTTATTCTCATAATGGTCCTGGGTCATTGTCAGCAACGTGTCCAGGTGGAAATCTGGCGCCCGATCCGTTAAGGCTTGATCCTTGGGGAGGTCCTGGCTCAACCAGGGCTGATTCCGAGGGCAGACGTCCTGACATCGATCGCAGCCATAGACCCAGGTACCCATCGGCTCCCTGAGTTCCATGGGCGTCATTCCCCCTGCATAGTAGGAATTGAAAGCGATACACTTCAACGGATTCATCTTTTTCGGCGCATAGAGCGCTCCGGTCGGACAGGCGGCAATACAGGCATTCTTGCACCAGGACGGGCACCCCAATTCGATGGACGGCTCATCCGGTTCGATCTCCCTATCCAATACGTAGGACATGCTGGTGACCCATGAAGAGCCCAGCATGCCGTTTTTTGCATACATAAAACAGTTCTTACCGTATGTAACCACACCGGCTCGGGCGGAGGACATTCTGGCCGGGATCTGATCGTCGGCCAGGAACTTAATCCCCTCCTGTTCCAGAAGATCAAAAATGTTCTCGATACCCCTGTCTCCTTCACCGGGCTTGTTGCGTGTGTCTACCTGGTAGCATCGCCCGATGGTTCCGATCAGCTGGGAGGGAAATCTTTTGCTGTGGTAGTCTGAAAGGAGCACAAGAATCGATTTTGCCCAGGGGTGCTTTTCTTGAGGGGTCGCTGCTCGAAGCGGATTGAAATCCTCAGTCAATGCCCACTGGTACATTTCGGGACGCGAATCGATCTCCTTGATATAAAGATCGAAGGGTTCTACACTGGTGAAACCGGCATCGACGAATCCGAGTTCAAGGGCCTTCTCTCTTATTCGAGACTTTAGTGTCATTCTAACCGCCTTTGGATATGGTGTGTTGTATAGAGCTCGATTAGGCGAGGAGGCCCTTCGCGTCCTCGTCCGCATATACCGTCAGGATTTCGCCAAAGTAGATTCGGTGGAAGCCGATCTTGAGACTGCGATAGATGCCATCGCGAATGTCCTCGGACAGATTCTCAGGAATTGTATCGCTCTTATGGACAACCTTGCATTCGGTTTCCCCTGGGCATCCGCCGATGCCAGCAGCAATCCCCCACGGCCAAGCATTCTGTAAGTTTCTGCCAAATAATCTGTGTAGCTTCCGTCGATTTTTGCCACTTCAAATCCTCCCTTTCTTTCACGAGTTTCGTAAATACCGCTCTTGCCGGATCTATGCAAGAGATTTTTCAGTGTGTGCCGCCTCAGCGCTGCAAGCCAAGAACAGCCCGATAATGGTGCCCCAACGGCAAGATGATACCCAATGCCTAAAGGTAGCTGTGAGGGAGCAGATAGCGAGCGCAATGCATGGGCATCCCCATATACAGGCGTATAGTGGTTGCCTGATCGTTAAAATCCCCCACCGGTTCTGCTTCTTTTGCAGGTGTTCAGATCAATGACTACTACGGACTTCTTCGTCGATGCTTTTTCCCCACAGCTGTCTTCTTTCGTGTCTTTGATTTCCGGTCATGCACTTTTGATTGAGCCGCCCCCTTGCCCCGGTGTTTCTTTGATTTGCTTCTGACTTTCCTACCTTTGGCAGACGCGGTATCTGATTCAGCCCGCATCCCACCGGAAACCAGGTCAAAATCCATGCGCTTTTCGTCCAGATCGACTCGAACGACCCTGACTTTTGCCTGATCGGCCAGGCGAAATGTGCGTCGGGTACGCTCACCAATCAGGCTGTGTTTGACCGGATCAAACTGATAATAGTCATTGCTCAGTGCCGTTATGTGCACCAGGCCTTCTACATAGATATCATTTAGCTCCACAAACAGACCAAAACTGGTGACGCCGGTAATGACACCTGAAAACGTTTCACCAACCTTATCCATCATGTATTCACATTT
>JAZFSW010000092.1:0-10667 GCA_036446375.1 Desulfobacterales bacterium
ATTCTCTTCAGCAGCAAATATCAACGCATATCTATTTAATAACGTTGACTTAAACAAAGAATATTGTCAAGGAAGATCTTGAGGCAAAATCGATGAGAGGAATGGAAAAGGCTGCCGGTGTAGATATGACCACACTGGAGCCGCTGGATTCCGCCCTTGCATCCTCTGGTAGAAATGTTGCGTCATTGGCAGAATTATGGTGGCCCTGGTTTCAGATTTCTGATGGGTTAAACCCGAGCCTGAAACGGAAGGCCGCAGATTCCTTTCGATTTCCGCTGCACAGGGGGAGGGGAATTCTCGTTGACTTGGCGCACCTTTGCTGCTACGACGGTCACGTGAAAATCTGCTTTCAGACGCTACAGATGGGACTCGTGAGCCATGCGCATACTCTATATTGATATCGATACCCTCCGGCCCGACCATCTCTCCTGCTACGGCTACCCACGAAACACCAGCCCGAATATCGACCGGATTTGCCGGGATGCGATTCGTTTTGACAACTGCTATGTTTCCGATGCGCCATGTCTGCCCTCCCGGGCGGCGTGCTGGACCGGCCGATTCGGCATACATAACGGCGTGATCAACCATGGGGGAACCCACGCGGATCTGAATCTTGAAGGGGCCAAACGGGGCTTTCTGGGAAATTTCAGACGGGCCAACCTCACGGCGATCATCAAGTATCCGGAGTTTCACACGGTGAGTGTCTCCCCCTTTGCGGAAAGACATGCGGCCTGGTGGTTTTATTCCGGTTTCAAAGAGATGCACAATACCGGCAAGATCGGCAGCGAGAGAGCCGATGAAATCGTACCGATTGCCCTGGACTGGCTCGACCGGAATGTTGATCGGGACAATTGGTTCCTCCATGTCAATGTGTGGGATCCCCATACGACATTCAGAACACCCATGGAACACGGGGAGCCCTTTGAGGATCAGCCCCCCCCCGATTGGCCGCCGGAAGAGATGATTCAGCACCATTTTAGCAGCTATGGGCCCCACGGCGCCCAAGAGGTCAGCGGGTTCGCTCCGGTCGAAAGGGCAAAGGATTTCCCGCGGGATCTTCCCCAGATCCGGAACCGGGATGATTTCACCCGATGGATTAACGGCTATGATACCGGTATCTGGTATGCGGATATGTGGGTGGGAAAGCTTCTGGAGAAACTCGAGGCCCAGGGGATTCTCGATGACACGATGATTGTGGTCACGTCCGATCACGGGGAGAATCACGGAGAGCTCGGTGTGTATGGCGATCACCATACGGCCGATCACATCACCTGTCGGGTGCCATACCTCCTTCGGGTCCCCGGACTGACTGACGGCGGACGAATCGATCCACTGTTCCATTACCAGATGGATCTGTCGGCAACCCTCCTTGAGCTTCTGGGCAAACGGGTGCCGCCGGAATGGGACGGGAGGAGTTTTGCCGAAGCCCTTAAAGCCGGTGAAGACGAAGGACGGGAAGAACTGATTATCTCAAACAATGCCTGGGCCTGTCAGAGAGGGGTGCTGTGGGATAAATGGCTGGCTATTCGTACCTATCATACGGGATACAAGGCTTTCCCCGAGTATATGTTGTTTGATCTGGAGGCAGACCCCCATGAAACGGTAAATCTTTCCGGCACATACCCCGATGTTCTGGCAGAAGGGATGCTGCGGCTTGAACGTTGGACCTCAGACATGCTGGACAGCTCCGATAGCGGCATGGATCCCATGCGGACGGTCATCCGGGAGGGAGGACCCTTTCATGCCAACGACAACAGCCCGGAAATACCGACCTATCTGGAACGCCTCCGGGATACGGATCGCGGATACTATGCGGACTGGCTTCAAGAGAACGGGGGAAGACCGATTCCCGATGGTGCCCCATGGGCGGTGGCACTCAAACCGGGTCAGTCCCCTCTGAAAAAGCCCTTCACCGGATAGACCAGGTAGGATATGGTATGACCTCTGGTCTCACCGCAAAGACGCGAAGAAAGCAGAGAACAGCGCCTACCTTCCTGCGATCTTTGCGTCAAATTCCCGCTGTGAGCGGGATGACCCCATCGGGACGGTGAAAGACTGGCCCTGATGAGAATTCGTCACTGCATTTGCGAGCAAGAGAACTGAGCCTCGATGAGTATCGACATCAACTTCACCGACGACGACTGGGAGCGAATCAGAAGGGATTGGACATCCTGGTGGGACGGGGATATCGACCGGCCCATGGTGATGATCGAAAACGTCAATACCCTCATGGGCGCCAATGATGAGCTCTCAGAGGATTTTCTTCTCCACAAGCCCGTGGATGAGGTGATCGACTACTTCCAGGCGCGTCTTGAAACCGGCAACTACTATGGGGAGTCCTGGCCGAGGTATTTTCCCAATTTCGGCCCTGGTTTCATGGCAGCCTTTCTTGATGCAAAGGTCGTTCCCATGCCGGATCAGCACACCGTCTGGTTTGAAGCCAAGGAGCCGGTGCCGATCGACCGGCTGCATTTTGCCTATGACCCGGATAGTGTCTGGTGGAAACGGATCCAGGACATCACCCGGACCGCGGTGGAGCGATGGGGAGATCGGGTGTCCATGGCCCATACGGATCTCGGTGGAAACGCGGACATCCTCGCGTCCTTCCGCACGTCCAATCAGCTGTTGCTTGATCTGTACGATGCACCCGAAGAGGTCCTGCGATTGACCGGGGAAATCACCGATCTGTGGAAACGCTACTATGATGAACTCTATGAGATCATCAAACCCTGCGGGCGGGGAACATCGAACTGGGCGGGCATCTGGTCTCCGGAGCGGACCTATATGACCCAGAGCGATTTTTGCTATATGATCTCACCGGCAATGTTCGAGAAATTTGTGCTCCCGGATCTTTCCAGCATCTGTGGCGATATGACGCATGGTTTCTATCATCTTGACGGCAAAGGCCAGATCCCGCATCTGGATATGCTACTTTCTCTGGATTCCCTGGCCGGCATCCAGTGGATCCCCGGCGGGGGGCAACCCCCGACCGAAGAATGGATGCCCCTGCTAAAACGTATCATCGATGGGGGGAAACGCTGCCAGGTTTTTGTCACGACCGAAGGGGCGCGCAGGATTGTCCGGGAAATCGGCGGCAAGGGATTTGCTTTTTATATCCTTGCATTTCCCATGACAGCAGAGGACGCGGCGAATTTTATCAAAACGCTTGCAGATGAGGATATCGGTAAGAGATAGGAACATCCATCGGCCATTAAGAAAGGTCTGAGGCCCGGAATCTTCTGACGATGCGATACATGTCATTAAAACAGGGAGACATCACATGAAATGCCCATTTTGCGGGGAGGTAAACAACAAGGTCATCGATTCCAGGTTAAGTAAAGATTCGGCCGTTATTCGAAGGCGCAGGGAGTGTATCGATTGCACCCGACGGTTTACCACCTACGAGCATATCGAAGAAACCCCCATCATGATCATCAAGAAAGATGGGCGTCGTGAGGTCTTCAGCCGGGACAAGGTGCGCCTCGGTATGCAACGTGCCTGCCAGAAACGAAACATCAGTGTGAATGTGATCGAGGACTTTATCGAAGATCTCGAGCGGGATCTTCGAGAGCTTGCAGAAAAAGAGTTGTCATCCTCCATCGTCGGCGAGAAGATCATGACAAAACTTCACGAGCTCGATGCCGTGGCCTATGTGAGGTTTGCCTCGGTCTACAGAGAATTCAAAGATGTGAACGATTTTGTTTCTGAGCTGAAAAACCTACTTACCCAGCAGTGACACGATCCTATCGGGACGGCTTCAGTGGCTTTCTTCCGTTCCCAGTTCGATCCCGAGCGCCAGGGCTTTTCGGTTCATGGCAAGGGAGTGCTCCGGGAGCCGTGCTGCCAGAACGTTCAGAATGGATTCGGGTTTTACACAACCGGTCTGTTGGATGACCACCCCCAGCATACAGATATTAAATACGATCGGTCTGCCGACGGCGTCCATTACCTTTTGAAACATGGGGAACTGCTTCTGCCGGGCGTCAACCTTACTATCCGGGGTGACATAGTGTGGGTCGGTGATGAGGATCCCGCCGGGTCTTATAATGGGATAGTAGAGATTGTATGCCTCCTGGGTAAGACACACCAGAACATTGGGCTCGCTGACCTTGGGGTAGTCGATATCTTCATTGGAGATGGTGACATCTGTGCGGGTGGCCCCTCCCCGGGCTTGCGGACCATAGACTTGGGACTGAACCGCAGTGAGGTTTTCATGGAGCACGGCCGCCTCTGCAAGGATGATCGCAGCGGTAATGACCCCTTGTCCGCCCGAGCCGGAAAATACCATTCTGCACTTTTCCATGCTTAAAGGCCTTTCATTGCTTTTTCAATAATCTTGTCATATTCGCTACAGTATTCAGGCAGCGTTTTCTGCACAAAGATACCCCGCTCAATGAGGTCCGGATTTTCTTCTTTCGCCTTCGATCCGATCGGCGTGGTAGTCTCTTTGTAGCTTTCCATCATGTCGACGGCATTTCCCCCCTGATTCTTCCTGCCAAAATAAGTGGGACACTGGGAGAGTATCTCCACCATGGAAAATCCCTCGTGGACGATGGCTTTTTCCACAATATCGGTTATCTGTCGGGCATGATAGGTCGTTGTGCGTGCAACAAAGGTGGCGCCGGCGGCCGTTGCCAGTGTAACCGTGTCAAAATCGTGATCGATATTGCTGTAAGGAGCCGTTGAGGCCATGGTACCATAGCCGGATAAGGGAGAAAACTGCCCACCGGTCATACCATAGGTGCGATTGTTCATCACGATTGCGGTTATATTGATATTTCGGCGAGCCGCATGAATGAAGTGGTTTCCGCCGATGGCCAAGGCATCGCCATCGCCCATGGGAACGATAAGGTGCAGTTCCGGGCGGCTCATCTTGACCCCCGTGGCAAAGGCCAATGCGCGACCATGCAGCGTGTGGAGGGAATGGAAATCAACATATCCGGAAATTCGGGAGGAACAGCCGATCCCCGACACCATAACGATCTCGCTTTTATCCAACCCCAGGTTTTCGATGGCCCGAAGCATGCTGTTGAGCACCGTGCCATGGCCGCATCCGGGACACCACATGTGGGGAAAGAATCGTTCTCGTATGTAATCTTTAATCGCCATCGGCTACAGTCCTTCTCCCTGGATAATCCGTATGACATTCCTGATATCGTTCGGCGTAATAAAAACACCATCGGTGCGGTTGGCCAGAAACACCCGTTCCGGTCGGTCAACCGCAGATTTCACCGCTTCCAGAATCTGGCCCGCATTCATTTCCACGACAACGATATTCTTGGCATTGGCACATTTTTCCCGCACCTGATGGGCGGGAAACGGCCACAGTGTCTGGAGTTCGAGTAACCCAAGCGGCTCGCCTTTGGCCCTGCGGCTCTTCACAAGATGAAGGGCGGAACGAGCCGAGGAACCATAGGAAACAAGGACAACCTCGGCGTCCTCCAGATGGTATTCTTTAAACCGGGCAATGGTATCGACATTGTGATTGATCTTGTCAAGCAGGTGTCGTAGAAGGCCCTGGACAATTTCCGGCTTATCTGAAGGGAAGCCCCACATATCATGGTACAGACCGGTGACATTGTAGCGATGAACGCCGCCAAAATCGGACATGGGCAGGCGGCCGTCGTCTCTTGGCAGGTAGGGGCGATAGTCCACATCTCTTTCGGCGGCGGTTTTCAGGCGCCGAACGAGGGGGATTTCCCCGGTTTCAGGTATGATGAGCCGTTCGCGCATGTGACCGACCACCTCGTCAAAAAGGAGAACAACCGGTGTCCGGTACGTCTCGGCCAGGTTAAAGGCATCCACGGTAACGGCAAAGACATCCTGGTGATTGGAGGCGGTCATCGCAATGATGGCGTGATCCCCATGGGTGCCCCACCGGGCCTGGTTGACATCGCCCTGGCCCGGGTGCGTGGGGTTGCCCGTGGAGGGCCCTCCCCGCTGAACATTAACGATAACACAGGGGATCTCTGCCATAACGGCATACCCCAGACCTTCCTGCATCAGGGAGAAACCCGGCCCACTTGTGGCGGTCAATACTTTGTGCCCGGTTAACGACGCACCGATGATGGCGCAGATCGAAGAAATCTCGTCTTCCATCTGCAGAAACTTCCCACCGATCTGCGGGAGCCGAAGGGATAACAATTCGGCAATCTCAGTGGAAGGCGTAATCGGATACCCCGCAAAAAAATCCAGCCCTGCAAACAGGGCAGCTTCGACGCATGCCTCGTTTCCCTGTATGAATTTAACCTTGTTTTCCATATAAGACCCTATTCGGTAATCACCTCTATTGCCAGATCGGGGCACCTGATTTCACACAGATGGCAGCAGATACATTGTTCCGGACGCGATGCAACCGCTTTTTCCGCTTCATCGAGATCCAGAACCTTCCCGGGACAGAAATGAATACATATGCCGCATCCTTTGCACCACTCCCGGGTGATGTCGATTTCCTTTAATATCGGCTTTGCCATACACCGGCCCTTTCAATGTGAGCCCTAAGGGATAATGTTGATGTCTCGTGCACCTTCCGATTCCATAGGGCTATTTTCCTCCCATGTCAAGGAAATTGGAATTGATTAAACCCACGGGAAGGTGTATTTTATGTATCTCGTGGGCTGAAGAATCCGGTGGAATCCGTGGTGCAGAGGGAGGCTGGAAGTGAAAAAGATCGTCGTCGGCATCGTCACAGGATTACTGCTTTCAATTATCGCTGTTTCCTGCATTGTCATGGAGCTATTCAACTACGCCGAGCGGCCTGCGGGTACCGATGGGAAGAAGAAGCTGGTGGTTGTTGCACCGGGTCAGAGGATCCCATCCATATCCAGCAATCTGGAAATACAAGGCATTATACGTCACAAGGAGAAGTTCAGGCGGTATTCCCGGATAAAGGGATACGACAAACAGATTAAGGCCGGGGAATATGCGCTTTCAGCTGACATGTCACCGGTTACCATTCTTCGGACCATCGTGGGCGGGAAGGTTTATCAGCACCGGTTTACGATTCCCGAAGGCTATACGATCCAACAGATTACCGGTGTTGTGGAGGCATCGGAACTGGTGACCCGGCCGGCCTTTCTCGGCGCATTGTCCGACGGCGATCTCCGTGACCGGTTGGGCGTCGAAGCAAGCACGTTCGAGGGGTATCTCTTCCCGGACACCTATTATTTTCCCAGGGGGGTTTCTCCCGAAAAGATTATCTCGACCATGGTCGACCGGTTCCGGTCGGTATATACGCCGGCCTGGAGACACCGAACAGAGCTGTTGGGTTTCTCCATCCATCAGGTGGTTACCCTGGCATCGATCATCGAAAGAGAAACCGGGGCACCGATGGAACGGCCGCTCATATCTTCGGTGTTTCGCAACCGTATCAGGAAGAAGATGCGTCTTGAGAGCGATCCCACCGTTATCTATGGGATAAAAGATTTCAATGGGAACCTTACCCGAAAGGATCTTACCACCCCTACCCCCTATAATACCTATACCCAAAGAGGGCTTCCACCGGGGCCGATTGCAAATCCGGGCAGGGACTCAATCGAAGCCGTCCTGTTTCCTGCCGACACCGATTTTCTGTTCTTTGTTTCCAAAAGAGACGGTACCCATCAGTTCTCGTCCAATATCGGCGATCATAACCGGGCCGTTCGAAAGTATCAGCTGCGCCGGTAATCCTGCCCGGCAGGAACGCACCAAAGGCGTGTTTCGGGTATGAAATGTGGCCGTGGATTCAGCCCGGGATCCGACGTGCCCTTGAAAATGCATCACTATCCATATCCGTGACGATCCCGGCTTTCAGATAATGGTAACCGATGGCGGCAATCATCGCGGCATTATCCCCACACAGGTCAACCGGTGGTATATGAACGGTAATGTTTTCGACCCGGGCATCCCGTAGGACTTTTTCCCTCAGCCGGCTATTGGCTGCCACACCCCCGACAATCGCGATGTGGGAGCACTCTTTTTCTGTTGCGGCAAGCAGCACCTTTCGGGATAGAACATCAACGACCGCTTCCTGGAAGCCGGCGGCAATATCGGGGATCTGCTCTTCAACGGCGCCCTCGAGGGTCTGAATATACCGGCTCACGGCAGTTTTCAGGCCACTGAAGCTGAAATCGTATCGGTCCAGATACGCCCGCGGGAATTTGATTCTCCCCGGATCGCCATCCTTTGCCAGCCGGTCAATAATCTCTCCCCCCGGATAACCGAGCCCGAGCATTTTTGATACCTTGTCGTAGGCTTCGCCGGCCGCGTCATCTCGTGTCTGCCCGAGGCATTGGATATCTCGATGGGAGGTGACATGGTAAATGCCGGTGTGGCCGCCGGAGGCCAGAAGTGCGACAAAGGGGAACGTCGGCGGGTCGGCCATTAAGAATACGGAGTTAATATGGCCCTCGAGGTGGTCAACCCCGATCAATGGCAGGCGGCGAGCAAACGCATAGGCCTTTGCAAAGCAGAAACCGACCAAAAGGGCTCCCACGAGACCGGGGCCTCGGGTTGCCGCGATGGCATCAATGGCCTCTGGGGCAATGTCGGCGTCGGCAATCGCCTGCTTGACGACAGGAACGATCGCTTCCATGTGCTTTCGTGACGCAAGCTCGGGAACAACGCCGCCGTAGGGGTGGTGAACGCTTATCTGGGAAGATACGATAGAGGAGAGGATTCCGGTTCCATCCTGAACGACCGATGCGGCCGTTTCGTCACAGGACGTTTCAATGCCTAGAATAATCATCGGTGCTTTCCCGGCGAACCGAGCTACCGGCCGGCATGGCTATGTCCACTCGACCGGGGCTTGAGACGGTTTTCTTTTGGTTACCTCACCAATAACAAACGCGTCTCTGTCCATTGCTGCGAGGCGTTCCATAATCTCCTGTGCTGTTTCCTCCGGAGCCACAGCGATCATGCCGATACCGTTGTTAAAGGTCCGACTCATCTCGTCTTCGGATATCTCCCCTGCCTTCTGGAGAAAAGGAAAGATGGGCGGTATCTCCCAGCTGTTCTTTTCTATGCGCACACCGCAGGAGTCGGGTATGATACGCAACACGTTATCCGGAATGCCGCCACCCGTGATATGGGCCAGCCCGTGGACCGGAAGATCGTTGGTGATGGCTCCAATGACGTCCGAGTAAATAATGGTTGGCGTAAGAAGCTCTTCTCCCAAGGTCTTGCCCAGTTCCGGAATATGGGAATCGATTTTCAGCCCTGCGCGTTCAAAACAGATTTTTCGCACGAGGGAATACCCGTTGCTGTGGAGGCCGCTGGACGCCAGCCCGATTAGCTTGTGACCCACACGGATTTCCGAGCCATCGATAATCTTGCTGTTGTCCACAATGCCGACGACGAAGCCGGCCAGGTCATATTCGTTCGCGCCGTAAAACCCTGGCATTTCTGCCGTTTCCCCGCCGATCAGTGCACATTTGGCCTGTTTGCACCCTTCACCGATTCCGCTGATGACATCTTCTGCCAAGTCGATATCCAGCTTGCCTGTCGACAGGTAATCGAGAAAGAAAAGCGGCTTTGCGCCATGGACGAGAACATCATTGACACACATGGCCACCAGATCAATACCGACAGTATCGTGCTTACCCATCATAAAAGCAATCTGCAATTTGGTGCCGACGCCATCGGTTGAACTGACAAGAACCGGCGCTTCCAGATGGTTGGTATTGAGGGAAAAAAGGCCGCCAAACCCACCGATTTCACTCATAACACCCGGTCGGGTCGTCTTCTGGGCGATAGTCTTGATTCTAGATACCAACCGGGTCGCCTTATCTATATCCACACCTGCGTCTGCATAGGTTAGAGGATCTGTCATGTGGCACTCCTGTTGAGGGTTTGCGGGGGTTCTGAAAAAAGTTAGAAATAGATTGATTTGACATGAAAGTCAAAAGAATTTTTGACATGGACCCCCCAATATTGTAGTAAAGCAGGACTTTTGACCATTCTTTAGCATGTTGAAGAGGGTACTGTCATGACGCAATTTTCGCGGCTCGATCGATTGCCTCCCTATGTCTTTGCCACCGTCAATGACATCAAGATGAAAGCCAGACGGGAAGGGGCCGATATCATAGATCTTGGCATGGGCAATCCGGATCTTGCCACGCCTCAGCATATCGTGGACAAGCTTGTAGAGGCGGTCCAAAAGCCGCAGAACCATCGCTACTCCGTATCCATGGGGATTGCCAAACTGCGATCGGCGATGGCGGACTGGTACGCCCGCCGGTTTGATGTTGAAATCGATCCTGATCGGGAAGTGGTTGCCACCATCGGTGCCAAAGAAGGGATCTCCCATCTGATTCTTGTGACGATCGGGCCCGGTGATGTGGTGTTTTCTCCCGACCCGGCCTACCCGATCCATCCCTATTCAGCGATCATTGCCGGCGGCGATGTGCGGGGAGTTCCCGTGGTACCCGGCGGGGATTTCTTTGAAGGTCTCATGGCAGACACAAAACAAACATGGCCTCGACCCAAGGTGTTGATTCTAAGCTATCCCCACAACCCCACCACGGAAGTTGTGGATCTGGCGTTTTTTGAAAAGATCGTGGATTACGCCAAAGAACATGGCATTATGGTCATCCATGACTTTGCCTATGCGGATCTGGTGTTCGACGGCTATGTGGCCCCCAGTTTCCTTCAGGCTAAAGGGGCAAAGGATGTGGGCGTGGAGTTTTTCT
>JAZFSW010000093.1:0-3299 GCA_036446375.1 Desulfobacterales bacterium
GAATTTCTTCGGACTGATCCCGATAAATATACAATTCGAGTCCGGAAAGGTTCGGATCGTGCTGCAGGCGCTTGAGCAGTGCTTTTACATTGGCGGCCACCTCAACCACATTTGCTGTTGAGGATTTGAAAATCCCGAGCACAATGGCCTCGTTGGAATTTAGCCGTTGGAATCTCGTTTTTTCGGGATAGCCGAATTTTACATCGGCAATATCGCTTAAAACCAGACCGGTTCCCTGAATGGGCGTTTGTGCTATCTCTTCAATGGACTGAAATTCACCGATGGTTCTTACAATGTGTTTGCGCCCACTATCCAGGATCCATCCGCCTGCCGTATTGACATTGTTGGTCTGCAGACTTCGGCTCAAATCATAGACATCGATTCGGTGGGCTCGCATGCGCTCAAAATCAAGTTCCACCAGCACGTGGCGTTCGTCCAATCCGCCGACCTCAACATTTGCCACACCATCAATCCGTTGAAGCTGTGGGACGATGGTCTTAGCGACAATACCGTAGAGTTCATCGACGGCCCCTTGCCAGGCCAGGCTGGCCTGGATGATCGGCCTGTCCGTTGAGCGCCACCGCCGGATATGGATTCGCTCCACATCGTCCGGCAATTGGGGCCGCACCCTATCCAGACGATCGCGCACGGCAACAGATGCCATACCCATGTCGATGCCATCGACAAATTCTACTTCTATCCTGGCGCCTTCCGATGAAGACGACGAGCTGATACTCTCAAGGTGGGGGAGGGTACTCATACTGTCTTCGATCGGACGGGTAATCCGTCTTTCAACTTCCTCCGGGGAAGAGGAAACATAGGGCACGGTGATGTCCACATCATCGGAGGATCGGTCCGGCATGAATGCCAGGGGCAACCGATTGAGCGCCAGAAGCCCCAGAACGACGATGCTCAGGATAATCATCAGCATCGTTATGGGCTTTCTTACAGAAAACTCCGATATACTCACAGGTAGAATCCTTCCGCTTATTTTCTTTTCCGCATCTTGTCCCGACGTGGTGGGGCCTTTTCTGTGCCTTCAGCACGTTGCGTCTGCGCAGGTTCCATTCCGGGAATTCGAATAGGCAGGCCTTCTCTTAAACCATCCTGTCCGGCGGTGACAACAAGATCGCCTTCTTTGATGCCGGATAGTACTTCTGCGTATTCTCCTGAAGTAAATCCGAGCTTCAAATGCACTTTGTGTGCCTTCCCATCCCGATAAATATAGATCTGATCCATATCGCTTTCCAGAACCAGGGCCTTTTTCGGTATGATCAACGTATTTTCATGGGTTTCAGTGGTAATGTAAACCGATGCGAACATTCCCGGTTTCAGTTTCCCACGGTGATTATCGATATCGATGGTCACCTTGGACGTGCCGCTGTTAGGATCGATCACAGGGCTAATCCGCCTTACGATACCCGAAAAGTCCTCTCCCGGTTGCGCTTCAACAACGATTCTGGCTTTCATTCCCACAAATATCCGGCCGATATCTTTTTCAGGAACATATGTCTTTGCCCGCAAGGGCGTAAAATCGCCAATGACAAAAAGGGGCTCGTTTACATTGACCCGTTGGCCCAACTCGATATTCCTGACAACCACCACGCCGTCAAAGGGTGCACGGATGCTTGTATAGTCCAGTTGCAGGCGCGCTGCTTCATGCGCCGCTTTCGCGCTTTCGTATTGGAGGCGCGCCGCTTCAAAATCTTCGGTTGCGATGAACGCTCTGTCCAGCATGTCTTTGGAGCGCTCATACACGGACTTATCCGTTTCGAGCGTGACCTGTGCTCGCATAAAATTGATTCTCAGTTCCGCCTCATCCAGCTGCGCAAGCAGGTCATGTTTCTTAACGTGCAAGCCTTCTTCAGCGGTTAGCGCTACGACCTGACCGGACACTTTCGATACGATATCCACCTGACGTTCCGGCTCAATGGTTGTGGTCTGCATGAGATAGGTTGAAATGTCGCCCCTTTCGGCAGCAACCGCTCTGACAGGGATTGCCGCAACATTCTGAGCCCTGCGATTCCCCGGTCCTTTTCCCCGATTGCCGGTACTGTCGCCTGCGTCTTTATCTCCACAATTGACCAATGAAAGACTCAATATCAACATGAGGCCCATGGTGGCATTAGAGCGCGTCAGCGGTGTGAAAAGCATCTGGCGTGGGGGCATGGACGGACAAACGCTTCCGGATGTGGCATCCGTGTCTGAGTCTGATGGTGATCTCTGCATGTATTCTCCCTCTGTGGCCATGGTGTTGATGGGGCAATCCAAGTGAGAGGCAACATACCAGATTTCGCGTCTGCGATCAATCAGGACCGAAAAGAGTCGAGGTGTAGCGCTACCGAGGGTGTTGCTCGATGCGCCAGTACCTGAATATTCGGTCCGATACGCATGTGCCACATTGTGCCGACTTATTGCTTGACATACCATTGTGCCGCTGTCATATTTCGATTCTCCAAGAGCATTTTCCTACCCCCTGTTGCAGCAACGCTGATGCGTATGGTGCCCTGGCGTGAGCTGGAATGGGAAATCCCAGATCTGCTGATATGGCGGAAGGAGGTTTATATCCTATGACGGATGGCGCGCTGTCGGACCTTAGGGTTATAGAATTTGCGGACTTCATCTCCGGACCATTCTGCGCTAAGCTAATGGCGGATCTTGGCGCGGAAGTCATCAAGATAGAGACACCATCTTCCGGTGACACCGCTAGACAGACCGGGCCATTCCCCAATGATATCGCCCACCCCGAGCGAAGTGGGCTCTTTCTCTACCTCAATACCAACAAGCAAAGCATAACGCTGGACCCCGGGACTTCAGCCGGCGCCGACATCTTCAAGGAACTGGTAAAGAGCGCGGATGTCTTGATCGAGAATATGCCGCCATCAACCATGGAAGGGCTCGGTCTTGATTACGAATCTTTGCGCCGGATTAACCCCGGACTGATCATGACCTCGATTACGCCCTTCGGTCAGTCCGGTCCCTATGCGCATCGCAAGGCCAACGATCTCATTTGCACCCAGATGTCCGGTCTGGCGTATCATACCCCTTCCGGCGGGGTGGACAGCCCTGAGAGACCCCCCCTCAAGCCTGGAGGAAGGCAGAGCGACTTTATCGCCGGTTCCACTGCTGCAGCCGCTACCATGTTTGCCGTCATCGCTCGACGGACACTGGGAGAAGGACAACATCTGGACGTCTCACAACATGAATCCAATGCTTCCTTCCTCAGGCCTCAGGTGGCGTTCCACACCTATGACCCGGGGGAAGAGGCCCCGCTGGGACGGTTCGATACCAGCGCAAGG
>JAZFSW010000094.1:0-2534 GCA_036446375.1 Desulfobacterales bacterium
CAAAGCAGTTGTCGTAGGATGTGTAACGGTTGTGGACATTATCGGATTGCCGGACCCGAGAAATACGGATCATCTCCAAAAGAGCTGAATCCTTGAACCCTCTTCTCCAATTGAATTGGAGAAGAACCAGAAATACTTACCACAGCTTTCCAACTTGTGGTAAAATATTTGACAAATCCATATCGATGTCTGATATGCTGCACGCATTGCAGCACGTGTTATCAGTAGTTTGTCCGTTCACTGTATTCAGTGTGAACGCTTGATAAACCCAATGGAATGCACAACCGGTGGCTAAGTGGAAATCTTCTTATACAAGGCATAAGGCCCGGTCAGGCGTGAAGGCATACCCGTCGTATGTCGAACGTCTGGCCAAGCGCTATAACGCAGTAGATGGAGGTTTCACACGACGCCATCGCGCTTGAGAGGTGTTGTCAATGCATGTAACAGGATTTGTCGGCAGTCCGAGAAAGGGAGGCAATACGGATCATCTGGTACGAAGGATACTCGAAAGCGTATCGGAAAAAGGGGCTGATTCCGATATTGTCTATTTAAACGATCTGAATATCAAGGGTTGCCAGGCCTGTATGCAGTGCAAGGAAAAAGCCTTGCGATGTGCTGTAGACGATGACATGCAAAAGCTCTATCCGCTCATCGAATCTTCAGATGTCCTGGTTCTGGGTTCTCCTATTTACATGGGCAATATTACCGGTATGATGAAGACGTTTATTGACCGATGGTATGCATTTGCCGGCGTGGTCGATGGGAAGAAGCTTTCTGCTGGAAAACGAATCTTTCTGGTGCTGCCCTATGGGAGGGAAGACAAAGCGCTCTTTAATCATGTTGCCAAACAGATCGGCCAAATGTTTAAATACCTATTCGGTGCCAAGGTTGAGTCCTGGCTTGTCTCAGGTACGCGAGATGCCGGTGCCGTGCTGCAAAACCAGGACCTGATGGACCATGCATGGCAGATCGGTGTTGCCCTTTCAGAGAACAGACCGGTGAACCGGCAATAGGGTTGGTTCTGCTTGTGTCCATCTGCCCAATCTGCTAAGAAGCATAAGAGACTGAGTTTTCACACGATCTGTCTCAATTCTTGCCTGACGATCCACTGAACCGGCGTGATTTTGAGGTGACGCGTCGCCAATATACCCAGCCGGGATATCAAGGTGTGAGGAGTGATCCAACCATGAGGAGCCATATATGAAATCTTATCTATTCAAGAGATGGGACGGAACTCAAGATGCCTTCAGCCTGAAGAAGAAGGATATTGTCGACAAATTCATGGAAAACATCATGAAGGGCATGAACCCCAACCAATCCATGGCCGAGATGATGTGGGATGGATTTGACATGGCCGGTACGAGTTTCAGGGTCATGGGTTTGGAAGAGATGCTCCAGGAGATTCAGAAACAGAAGCAGGAACTCTTCTCCCAGTACAACCTGGAAAAGGCCTTCGACAAGCCCATAGACGAACTGACGTTCTCCCAGGCAGATGAGAATATGACGCGGATGCAAAAGAGCGCTGAACAGCTTCCTTCCTATGATGAACTTCCTCCCGGCCTGCTGGAGAAGCTCAAGGCCATGAAGGACATGGATTTCATGAATCCGGACAGCCAGAGCACGTCGGATCAGTGGCAGGAAAGGAAAGGTGACATCCAGGAGCTGCAGGAATTTTACGGAGACTATGGCCAGCGCTTCATCGGTGATCAGTCGCTGGATTTCGAAGAAGCACTCGAGTTGATGCGCCAGATGCAGGGCATGGAGCAACTCCAACAGCAGATCCAGTCAGGGCAATTTACCAAGATCGATCCCGAACAGCTCCGGCAGATGCTCGGGGAAGACGCCCAGAAATCCTTCAATATCTTGCTCCAGCTGCCCCAAGTGGTTACAGACGAAGGTGTTGTCGAGCTGAATCGGTATGGGTTTGACATGACCCCCAGGGGGATGCGAGCCCTCGGTGAACTGGCCTTTGGCCAACTGCATCAGCAGATGAAAAGGGATAAACAGGGAGGGTTCCGGGGAAATGCGCCGCAAACCGGGGAGATCGAACCCGATTCGTCGCGACCCTATGAATTCGGGGATCGCTTTGACGTCGACATCCCCCAAACCATTCTTAAAGCGGTCACCAATCAGCACTATTCCGACGGGCAGATACACCTGGAACCGGAAGACATTCAGATTCGAGACAGGGAGAAGATGATCACATCGACCACGATCGTGCTGTTGGATCTATCCTGGTCCATGGCACGAGATGGCCGGTTTGAGGCCGGAAAGAAAGTGGCTCTGGCACTGGATCATTATATCCGGACGCGATTTCCCAAGGATAAATTTCATGTCGTTGGTTTTGCCACCGAGGCAAGGGAACTCAGGGGAAATGAACTGGCGCTCGCGGTATTCGATCCCTATTATATCTACACGAACTTGCAGGGGGGGCTCCAATTGGACATGAAGCTGATTAAGCGGAGCGGGAACCGGAACCATCGGGTGATGGTCATTTCCGACGGGCAACCGACAGCCTTCTACTACGACGATGG
>JAZFSW010000095.1:0-2467 GCA_036446375.1 Desulfobacterales bacterium
TTCAACAGACAGTATCCAGAGCAAACTACAAATCCGGTAGTATGAGGGAGGACTATGGTATGAGAAGATCTTGTATATCATTGCTTACTGTTCTTTTAGGAATGGGTCTGGTTTTCGGTGGATTCTCCACAACCTTTGCACAGGATGAGCCAAAAGCGGAATTTACCCTCGACGAGATTGTCGTGACCGCGGAAAGGCGCGAAACCAATGCGCAGGACACACCGATATCCGTTTCGGCCTGGGATGCCGTTGCTATCGATGAACAGGCGATTAACGGCATTGTTGACCTGCAGATGCGGATGCCGAGCACAACCTTCACCGCCGACAGGATCTCCATCCGGGGTGTGGGGCGAGAGATGAATCAGCTCGGCACCGATCCGGGAGTTGGCCTTTTCTTTGACGGGTTCTACGATAGCGAGAACGGGGGTCTAGCCGATCTGTTTGATGTGGAGCGGATCGAATCGATTCGGGGTCCCCAAAGCACTCTCTACGGAAAGGCAACACTCGGTGGTGCAATCAATATTCTCTACGTGAGACCGACCAGTGAATGGTCCGGCCAGGTGAAAGCACGTATCGGCAATTACGGAGACATTGCCCTCTACGAAGCGTTTGGCGGCCCTCTCGTTGGTGATACGCTTCTGGGACGTATCGTTGCAACGTCACGTGAATATGACGGTCACCAGAAGAATGTTGTTTATGATGAATATCAAGGCGATAGCTCTACATTCTCTTTTGCCGTAAAGCTGCTTTACCAACCGACCGACCGTTTCAGCATGTATCTCAAGTACGGGAAAAGTCAATACGATGGTCATCCGGCCCAGGGCTTTCAAAGGGACCCTTACAACACCGACGACGAGAATTTCTGGTTCATGGATCTGTATGCGGCAAGCATATATGCACCCGGATCGTTTTACAAGAACCCCACCTATGATGACCCCACGGACTCGATCGCTGCTGTGGTAAATCCAAGTATTAACGATCCGTGGAAGATCAACACCAACACGGTGCCGGTCCGGTGGCTCGATTCCAACCAGATCGATCTTACCACCACCCTTGACCTTGGCGATATCACCGTGAAACACCTTACGTTTTACAGAGACTGGGACTATTATAGCCTGATCGATTGGGACTATGGTCCCGTTCCCGACACTTCGAGAGAGGGAGAGGTCCTGATGGATGTTTACGAATGGTCCCAGGAACTCCAGGTGATCTATGGCGGGGAAGATTCGCCCATCAGTTTTATCGGCGGTCTGTATTACTATCAGGAACACAGAAACCAGGATTTCAATCTGTATTACCTGGGCGACGGCTACTTTGAATTGCTCTATCCCTGGGATGGCACCAATATTTATACGGGCTACCCCTTTGATCCCTTTCCTCCGCTTCCGGGTGGTGCCAATTACTACACCCCCCAGGCGAACCGTACGATTTACTGGTACACGTCGGGTATAGATGATACAAGCAAGTCGGTTTACGGTCAGCTGGACTATCAACTTACCGACACACTGAATCTGAGCGCCGGTGCCCGATACGCCATCGATGAAAAGAAAGGCCATGACAAACGATTTTACCAGTGGTTCCCTGACATAGTACCTTCCGGCCTTCCCAATGATAACTTCGCTATCAACACAGCCACCGGGGAATTCTATTATCACAGTTTTCCAATGGCATTGTGGAATGGCTATCCGTTTGATGCCAACACAACGCCACCTTTCAGCAGGCCGGGGCATACGGGCGATTGGGATGCGTTCCTATACAAGGTAGGGGCCGACTATAAGCCGTCTGACGCGACGCTTTTCTATGTGACGATTAGCCGTGGGTATAAACCGGGAGGCTTTGTCCTTGGCACCATGCAGGGGGCAACGTTTGATGCCGAATATATTGACGCCTATGAAGGCGGCTGGAAGCAGACATGGCTGGACGAGAGATTCCGGACGAATGCAACGGTCTATTTTTATGATTACCAGGACAAACAGGTTGCCGATCGTGAAGGAAACGAAACCAAGGTGGAAAACGCTGCTTCGGCAGAGAGCTATGGGTTTGAGTTTGAAGGAACCGGTTATCTTGTAGAGAATCTGTTGGTGGCATTAACCTACAGTTACCTGCACACCGAGTACACCTCCTTTCTTACTACGGATCAGGCTGAACTGCTGAAAGGAAACCAGCAATTATCCGGCAACCCCCTGGCCAGTTCACCAGAGCACAAATTAGCCGTATCGGGAACGTATACTATTCCCACAGATATTGGCGACTTTTCCCTGTATGCCATTTATTTCTGGCAGGACGATGCTTATTTCAGGCCCTTTGCCACCTTCCGATCCCATGTCGATTCATGGGATAGAGTTGACACGCGGTTGGCCTGGAATAGCACGGACTACAAATGGCGGGCAACGCTTTATATAAAGAATCTCTTTGACGAGATCGGGACCTTCAGCTCTATTGTGGGCGGTCCCTACGAGAATTTCTG
>JAZFSW010000096.1:0-6366 GCA_036446375.1 Desulfobacterales bacterium
TCTGGATGTTTCTCTTTCCCTCTTCTTCCTCAGGTGCCTCATCATCCGCTAAATTCTGGATGTTTCTCTTTCCCTCTTCTTCCTCAGGTGCCTCATCATCCGCTAAATTCTGGATGTTTCTCTTTCCCTCTTCCTCTTCAGGGGTCTCGCTATCCGTGAAATCCTGCATGTTTCTTTTACCTCATGTAGTATGCTTGTCTCTCTTTTTCCATCCGGTCTTATGTAAATAGGTGTCAGGTGTCAGTGTTCAGGTGTCAGGCCAGCCTTTGGCTGGGTGAAGCGCCTAACAGCCCTATCCTGAAACCTGACACCTGACACCATGCATCTGTCCCATCTATTCTGTCAAAACAGCAGTCAATCGATAATATGAAAGAGGCATCTGGTATTCAACCCTTTTCTGATCTTTCTTCCGTGTCCCCGTCAGGCGGGGATGTGCTTTTCGTGCAGGGACTCAATCATCTGTCCGATCACGATACATTCGAGACCGAATGGAAGATAGCCGGCATAACCCAATATCGGCATCTCAAAGATCAGGAATCGATGTACAAAGGGGACGGTGTATTCCCACCGGGCATAGCTGAAGAAATTCCACATTTCCCAGAAGAAACCGCACAGAAGGGCTGCCAGTGCAGATGTGACCACCTGGCCCCATTTACCGGCACATAATTCGGATAGGACGAGGGATCCTCCCATCAGGGACTGCAGGGCAATGATAATCAACAGGGGAGATACCCACAGAAGGGGAAACAAGACATCCGGCCACACCCCGATACCGGCAAGGCTGGCCCCGGCTGTGACAAGAAGTATCCCGGCCAATTGCGGTGACCGGAAGACTTCCGGCAAGCAAGGTCCCTGAAGACCGCTTTCCAGCCGAAAGACAGAGATGATTAAGTCCCGCGTACTTAAGACAGCCGGCAGAACCGTTGCAAAGGGGAGGGTGGCATACCAGAAATACTCGGTGGCTGTAAAATCAACAGCCCCGTAATGCCAGTTCTGAACGAAGCGGTTTAGATATTCAAAAAACCACCAGAAGGTGGCACTTGCCGGAAACAGCGACAGAAAGATACCGGGACGATCCACCATCATGCAGTGGCGTGTCTGCCTATAGGTCAGTGCATTGATGACGAGGATATAGGATATCCACAGGGGGGTGAAGGTGTGGGGCTGAAATGCGGTGAACCAGCTGAAACGGCTCCAGGCTGTAATCCAGGCCGCAATGCCCAGAAGGACACCGGTCCAACCCCACCAGGGAAATGGGGTGGACTGGGTTGCGTGAGTGCCGGAAGGCGGGCGTCGATGAAGCCGGACGAGGGGAAGGATCGCGGAAAGGATGATGAGGCAAAAGATCCCGAAGGCGATCCATGAGAAGGGCGCATGGCCGACATACCGTGTTTCCGGGGGGAATTCCAGAAACCGGGACACGGGCAGATCCGCCAGAAACACGCCGATCATCGGCAATCCCAGCAGCATGCCTGCAAGAATGAAGAATTTTAGCAGAACGCTTTTCATGCCGGATGGGTCTAAGTAGCCGGCGATTTCATCCGGATGGACAGGACCGGGCACTTGGCCAGACGGATCACTTTTTCCGTAACGGAGCCGAATATCAACTTTTTCCATCCGGTCAAACCGTGCGTAGCGATCACAATAAGATCGGCATTCTCATCAGCGGCCGACGCTACAATCTGGTAGGCTGGATCCCCTTGGACGACAATGGTGCTGCTACTGATATCTGCCGACAGTTTCTCCCCGGAGATTCTTTCGATCGCCTGCTCGGCAGAAGCCACCCTTTCCTTCTCGTACATGGGTAGATTGAAACTCGTCGGATCGATGTGAACGGGATTCACGGAAATCGGTTTGACCACGTGAATGAGAAACAACTCTGCTGAGAAATGCAATGCCATCTCATCGGCAACCTTCAGGGCCTCATATGAAGGTTCGCTAAAATCGGTTGGGCAAAAAATCCTTTTGACAGGCAGCATTTTGTCCCTCCTTTTCTTCATTGAGATATATGAGGTGCGTACCCTTACATTAATCATAATGAGACCCATCGTCAAGTCAGAAAACAGCCTGAAGAAAGGTCGAAAGCCATCGCCGAATCGTTAATAATATCGGAAAGATCCCAATTGTCTTGACAGATCTGTGGGATATCTGAATTATACTACAGAATACGAGATGCTTAATCGAGTATGAACCCCGCCAATGGCCTGAACCGCGACCAGTCTGGTTGGAGAAGAGACAGTGGGGCTTCAAACTAGATCGGTCGGTTGGGGTGAAGGCCCGCCATCTGCTTCGCTTACAGATGAGGCGGGGGGGGGGGGCGGCTCGTTTCGGTTTTCGTGGGTGGGTTGCGGCTGAAAACGACACATTCGAGCTATCGTATGACATAGTTGCGTTATGGCGTGACGCAACCGATCAACGAAAGGCACAAACTTGCCACCACGGGAAGGAGCGACCGATCCGTGGACAAGATCCCCGACCACAGGATTGCATCGGACGATACTTCACAGAATCCACGAATCAGCATAGGGAACAATTGTGATCTTACTCGGTATTGATACCGGCGGCACCTTCACGGATTTCATCTTCAAACAGGATGATACCTGGGATGTGTATAAGATTCCTTCGACGCCATCGAATCCTGCCACAGCAGTCATATCGGGGATTGAGCATCTGGTTAGAAAAGAGGAAAGCCGTGTGATCCATGGCTCAACGGTTGCCACCAATGCCATTCTTGAAGGAAAAGGCGCGGTAACCGCACTCATCACCAACCGTGGGTTCGAAGATGTCATTCAAATCGGCAGGCAGAATCGGGGGGCACTGTATGACCTGGCGTATCAGCGGCCCGCGCCTTTGGTACCGGCGCACCTGAGATTCGGGGTCGGAGGTAGAATCGGCCCCTCCGGTGAGGTGGTTGAAGACCTTAACGAGGTGGACGTCGGGCATATCATTGCGAGTCTGAAGGAAGCCAGCGTGGAATCTGTGGCGGTGTCCTGTCTGTTTTCATTTTCCAACCCGGACCATGAAAGAAGGATTCGACAGATACTCTCCGCGTTAGACATTCCGATATCCCTTTCCCATGAAATCCTGGCCGAGTTCAGGGAATTTGAAAGGACATCCACCACCGTCCTGAATGCATATGTATCCCCCACCATGCAAACCTATATCGGTGCCCTGGCCCGATATATCGGTAAAGACAATTTGAGTATTATGCAGTCCAATGGGGGCAGCATCCTGGCCGATACCGCAATGGAAGAGCCGGTCAGAACGATACTCTCCGGTCCGGCCGGCGGGGCTGTTGGTGCCTATCATGTGGGCAGCAATGCCGGATATGACCGGCTGATTACCTTCGATATGGGGGGTACATCCACAGATGTGGCATTGATTGATGGTGCGCTTCCCCTGACCACCGAGTCCACCATTGGCGCCTATCCGGTGAAAGTTCCGATGATCGATATCCATACCGTGGGTGCCGGTGGCGGATCGATCGCCACCATCGATGCCGGTGGTGCGCTGACTGTTGGTCCGGAAAGTGCCGGCGCAGATCCCGGCCCGATCTGTTACGGCAAGGGACATTCCGTTACCGTTACCGATGCCAACCTTTTCCTTGGCCGGCTGCTTCCGGATGCCTTTCTTGGCGGGAAGATGAAACTTCATCCGGAACGACTACAGCCCCATTTCGAGGAGATGGCCAGGACTACCGGCTTAAGCCCGACTGAGGTTGCCGAGGGGATACTATCGGTGGCCAATGCGACCATGGAAAGGGCGCTGAGGGTGATTAGTGTTGAAAGGGGGTATGATCCCAGAGAGTTCACATTGCTTTCCTTCGGCGGTGCGGGGGGCATGCATGCCGTGTTTCTTGCGAAACTGCTGAACATCCCCCGGGTTCTTGTTCCCCGGCATCCAGGAATCCTTTCGGCCATCGGCATGATGATGGCCGATGTCATCAAGGACTACTCCCAGACCGTGATGATGGATCCCGCGGGTGTCGATGGCCACAGTATTTCCGATCGATTTCAGCCCCTGGAGAAGAAGGGTCGTGAGGACCTGGCCGATGAAGGCGTTGATTCCGACCGGGTAATTATTGAGAAGCTGCTGGACATGCGCTATCGGGGTCAATCCTATGAAATCATGGTCCCTTTCGGTGAAAACGTCATCGATGCATTTCACGCCCTCCATGAAAAGACCTATGGCTACAGTAACCCGGATAAGGATCTGGAGATTGTCAATATTCGCGTTCGGGCCAGAGGGATGAAGGAGAGGCCGGTTCTTGAGAAATGCAGAAAAGGTGGAGATAACCCGCCGTCCGATGCTTCTATCGGCAGGGCCGTTGTCCGGTTCGGTGGGCAGGGCGCCCAGACCCGGCTTCTGGCAAGAGATGCCCTTTGCAGCGGTAATCGTATCCATGGGCCTGCCGTGATCGTGGAATACTCATCCACCATTGTGATACCCCCCTTTGCCGTGGGCAGCATAGACGACTATGGAAACGTGATCATAAGGATAGGCGATGAACGTTAACCCCATCTTACTTGAGGTGTTCAAGCATCGGTTCGCCTCCATTGCCGAGGAGATGGGCGTGACGCTAAACCGAACGGCATTTTCACCGAACATCAAGGAGCGAAGAGATTTCTCCTGCGCGGTCTTCGACAGCAAAGGCAGCATGGTGGCACAAGCTGCTCATATCCCTGTCCACCTTGGATCAATGCCCCTTTCCGTTCGGGCAGCAATAGACAGTGCACCACTGGCCGATGGTGATATGGTGATGCTCAATGACCCATTTAGAGGGGGCACCCATCTGCCCGATATCACCCTTGTCGCCCCGGTTTTCTTCAATGGGGATTCTCCCTCATATTACGTGGCCAACCGGGCTCACCATGCCGATGTCGGGGGGATGAGTTCCGGGTCCATGCCGCTGTCTTCTTCGATCTTTCAGGAAGGCATCATCATTCCACCGGTGAAAATCATGGAAGCCGGAACGATTAATTCCTCATTGATGGGTTTTCTTCTAAGCAATGTTCGAACCCCGGTTGAAAGAGAAGGTGATTTTGCTGCCCAGATCATGGCCAATGTCACCGGTTCGAAACGGATCCGGGATCTTCTGGAGACCTATGATCTTGAAACGGTCGATTTTTACGCGGGATCTTTGGTCGACTATGCCGAGAGAATCACAAGAGAGACGATTCGGCAAATTCCGGATGGGTCGTATGAATTTGAAGATGCCATGGAAGACGATGGTCTTTCGAAATCGCCGATTAAGATACATGTCGTTTTGAGGATAGCAGGCGATGAAGCCACGGTCGATTTTTCCGGATCCGATGACCAGGTGAAAGGCGGGGTCAATGCGGTGTATGCGATCACACTGTCGGCGGTGTTGTATGTGTTTCGATCGCTTATCGATCAAGACATTCCCACCAATGCGGGATGCTTCAGACCGATCCGGGTGATCACCCGGAAGAAAACCATTGTGGATGCCGATTTTCCATCCGCCGTTGCCGGTGGAAATGTCGAGACATCCCAGAGAATCGTCGATACGCTGCTGGGTGCTCTTTCCCAGGCCTTACCGGAGAGAATCCCCGCTGCCAGTCAGGGCACGATGAATAACATCACCATCGGCGGAACCGACCCCGGGACCGGTCTTCCCTTTGCCTACTATGAAACCATCGGTGGTGGTATGGGGGCAACATCCCGCAGTCATGGCACCTCGGCTGTCCAATCCCATATGACCAATACGCTCAATACCCCCGTTGAAGCCCTGGAATACAGCTACCCATTCCGGGTTCAGGAATATGCCATTCGGAAAGACTCCGGGGGGCAGGGGGCTTTTTGCGGGGGAGACGGCATCGTCCGGGAAATCAAACTGCTGGCTGATGCCGAGGTGACGATGCTTTCTGAAAGAAGAAAACAAGGCCCCTATGGCTTGTCTGGTGGCAGACCTGGCAAGACGGGACGCAACATCCTTATTCGCGAGAAACGGATTGAGGAAAAACCCGGAAAATTCAGCGCTCTGCTCAAGAAAGAGGATGTGATTCGGATTGAAACCCCGGGTGGCGGGGGCTTCGGGGAGCCGTAGTGCTACCCCATGAGAACTCCGGAAAGACGATACACAACACCGGAAAACACCCCCCAGCCCAATGCTGCAGCGGTGGCAATGACGCAGCCTGCGGCGAGGCCATTGTGGATCAGGTTTTCCCGTTTCTTTTCACGGTAGCCGAGAAGGTAACCGAGAAGCAAACCGGCAAGAAGTCCACCGCCATGACCCCAGTTGTTGATTCCCGGCAGCATGAAGCCGAAAAGGAAAAGACCCACCACCCACCCACTGACCTGTTTGTAAACGACCCCGCCATAGACCCCCCCGCGGCTCTTACCGAA
>JAZFSW010000097.1:0-5120 GCA_036446375.1 Desulfobacterales bacterium
AATAGACGATGAGTCAGCTATGTTGTCGGTACAGGTTCTCGGGGAGTTTTTTGTGGTCGTTACCCGTAGAATAAAGAGCCCCCTATCCGTGGATGAGGCGGAGAAGATTGTCAATATCCTATCCATCCTGCCTGTTGCCGAGATCGATCTGTCTCTCGTTAAACGCGCCATCGAAACGCAGAAGGCATATGGCATTTCGTATTGGGATTCACTTATCCTGTCAACTGCGGAACGGGCGGGATGCGCCAAGGTCCTATCTGAAGATCTCAACGATGGTCAGGTATACAACAATGTATTGGTGGAAAATCCCTTTAACTCGATAGACTAATCTCTTGATTGTCTAAAACCCTAAAATGTTAACCGGAGGAAATCATGTATGTAATTGATATGTCAACGTTGAAGAAAGAAGGTGAGTTTGGCTCCAAAGAATGGGGCGAAGCCTGTGCCGCAGGGTCCGTAAAGATTCTGGAAGCTGCTAATCTGCCCGAAGGTACCGAGTGGGCCTTCACCGAGTGTTACACACATCCACCTGCTCGATTGATGGAAGGCGGCCGCAAGAAATCGGGCTACTACATCATCGTCAAGGATGGAAAGATCACGGGTGGTGACGGCGAGCCGGAAGAGGCCCTGGCCATTCCGGGCTTTCACATCACCGCCCGATGGGCGGCGCTGTGCAATCAATCCGGTGCCCTGTACGGCAAAGAAGGTCAGCAGAAACGCGGGGAAGGTGAGAAGGCCATGCGCGAAGCGATCGAAAAATACGTGGGCCGACCCAACCCCTACGGAGAACCCGCAGGACCCAAGATCATTTGGCCTTCGGAGATTGGTGGACCACTTATGGCAGGCAGCGAGGAAGGCAATGGATTGCACAACATTGCGGCCACGATGCAGATTCAGTCACCCGAATTTGTGGACTTTCCGGTCACCGAAATGCGCGTACCTATTTTCGATGAAATGACCGAAGAGCAGAAGAAAGCATTCATCAAGCTCCTGCACATCGATATGTAGCGCTCGATAAAGGGAGGTAGATATGTTTGCATGGCAGAGGCCTCTCATTCGAGATCCCGCTGAGGTGGAGCGAATCGTGGGTCCGGCGGCACAAGAAGAGCCGTCCCGCCACCTGAACATCCTGTGGGTGTGGGGTGTCGACAAAGACCACGACAAAGGTATCCACGCATACGACTGGGCTATGGATCTGTTCGTCAACAAACTGCTGCCGAATGTGCCGGGGCTGACAGCCGTGCAGACGATGCACTTCCCGACGAAGGAGCAGTGGGCGACCGCGGACCTGGTGGTGTTCTTTTCGGGGCTCGATAAGGTCTGGGAGAAGAAGCACTACGATCTTATCGATAGCTATCAGGAACGCGGTGGGGGGCTGATCTTTCTCCACCTTGCGTTGTTGCAGGCGTCAGGGGAAGAACTGGCAAAACGGATTGGGCTGGCCTTCGGAACCGGGAGTGCTCCCAATGGCCCCACCAAGTTTGGGGTCTTGCCTTCCCCTGTGGCCCTTACTGCGGCGGCTGCGGACAACCCTATCTTCGAGGGCTTTCCACCGGACCTGGAGTTGGTCGACGAGCTGTATTGGAATCTCACGGGCGATCCAGAGAAGGTCACGACGCTGGTGACATCGCCCGCCGGACCCGAATTTGCCACAAGCGGCCCGCCGAAACCCGAAGATCTGGATGGGAAAGCGTGGCCGGTGATGTGGACGATGGAAAGAGGCCCTGGCCGGGTGTTTGCAACCGTTCTGGGCCACAACTATTTCTCCTTCAATGATCCGTTCTTTCGGATCATCCTCCTGCGGGCGATGGCCTGGGCGATGAAGGAGTCGTTCGATCCATTTAAGCCCCTCGTGGAGATGCATATTGGCTGATTTGCGGAGAACATACATTGGTCCATCACCAGGCCATGTCGACATCATAGAGGTTCATCTGGCGATCATTTGATATGATTGCCATGCCCTCCAACTGTGCCTGGGCAATCAGCAACCGGTCAAATGGGTCCCGATGGTGCATGGGAAGCTGACCTGCTTTGAAAGCGTGTTCGTTGAAAATGGGAAGTACGTCAATCCTATTCCTGGCTAGCTCCGTTGGAATGAGTAGCTCCGGTGCTTCGGGAAGCGGCAACCTGCCAAGATTGTACTTGATGGCAATTTCCCACGAACCTGCCGAACTCCAGTACAGTTCGCTATGGCCATCGCCGACAATTTCCCGGGCCATTTGAGACAAATGCTGTGAATCTGTAATCCACCAGAGGAATGTATGGGTATCCAGTAAGTACTTCACTTGTAGAAGCCATCCAGGACGTCGTCGGGGAGCGGCTCAAAGAAGGCTTCCGGGACCTCAAACTTGCCCTTCGAGGATCCAGGCTTTCTGGGTTCCGAGTTCGTTCGAATCGGAATCAGTCGTGCGACCGGCTCACCATACTTTGCGATTACAACTTCCCGCCCTTCAGCGATCAGCCGTGATAGGTGGGTCTTGGCTTCATGTATATTGACTTGTATCATTTCCTGATCCCTCCCAGGTGAATTAGACTAAGTTTAGTCCACTTCGAAGGGATTGTCAATAGTACCAAGAATCGACGAAATACACGAATTGTACAAACGGGGAGAAGCGAGAAGAAACGCATCCTGCTGAGATTTCGTGCGTTTCTGTCTATTCCCTGGACCCGCTGGTCTGCAAGAATCGGTGCGCCCGCTGATTGCCTCACGCATTGCCTGTTGACAAGACCACGCTTATTGGGTATGTAATACCGCTATTGTATGTTGGTCCATTTGACTGGCAAGGGATTTGCCATCCTGTGGGCCTTTTTTTTTGTACTGGTGGGCCATAAATACGAAGAGCCAAAACGATACCATATCCGTGGTGCCACGGCGATCCGCAGAGGCGATCGCTGTAAACGCTATAGCATGAGGTAAGGAGGACAAAATGAAGAAATATTGGCGAAGGATGCTTGTCTTGTTGTTGGGAACTGTGTTTTTCCTGGGCGGCTTTCCCGCCGTTTACGCGGAGGAAGAAGAAAAGGAAGAAAAAGAGGTATTTACTCTCGAGACGATTGTCGTTACAGCGGAAAAACGTGAGGAGAGTATATTGGAGGTCCCCATATCCTTGACCGCCTTTGATGACACAAGGATTGAAACGCTGGGGATGACGGGTATGGACGACTTAGAGCAGCTCACCCCGGGACTGCAGTTTGGGGATGTCAACGAGCAGTTGGGGCAAGGAACGGTAATCCGCGGGGTCGGTTCATATCTGCATGCCGAGACGCACAACGATTTTGCCGTGGCGTTCTATGTGGATGATGTTTACACCCATTCTACCTACGGGATTGCTCCCAATTTGTTTGATTTGGATCGGCTGGAAGTTGCCCGAGGGCCCCAGGGAACGCTTCACGGTCGAAACTCCATTGCCGGTTCCATCAGTTTCTTCCACAAAAGACCCACCGATGAATGGGACGCGGATATTCTGGCTGAGTTTACCGATCAATTCACGCAACGCTACAATGCGGCCTTCGGCGGCCCTTTGCTTGGCTGGCTGAGCTTCCGCGTAACCGCTGGCTATTATGACGGGGACGGTGCACAGGAGAATATCGGTAAGGGTGGTGACTATGATGAACCCAATCAAGAATACTTCGCACCCCAGTTACGCTTCAAGACGAATCGTTTCGACATCAACCTTCGTTACTCATGGACTGAAGACGACGGCGCTCCCAAAACCCAGGTTCTAGTGGAGGATTGGCAGCGGGGAGATGAAGTATGGTTGATTAGAAACAACCATAAGTACGATGGTAGTGAGGGACTCCCCATCGCGAATCTCTCCTACGGCTATACGCAACCGGTTCCCTCCATTACCGACTGTGATCCGGGGGTGACGGGCAACAAGTGCGGTGATTTGCAGAATATCATCAATTACAACGCGCCGGGAATACAGCAGAGCAGCCGCGATACATGGACGCTGAATGTGGATTTTGATGTCACGGAAGGGCTGCTGCTGCGTTATACCTATGGCGAAAACGATGCCAAGCACTTCACATCCCGTGATCGTGATGGTTTGAACCTTGTCGCCGGAATAGATGGCGGATTCAATGGCAATCCGGCCTATGTCGGGCCAGGTGTCCCGCTCTGGGACCACCGGTACCACTTCCTATCCACTGTTGAGGAGTACTCCCATGAGTTTCAGATCATCTCGGACTTCGATGGTCCGATCAACTTCATCGCAGGGGCTTACTACCACGGCAACACCACCCTATGGGAGAAAGAGCTAGACAATTATGGTTCAAACTTCCGCTTCTTGAATGCTCAAGAAGAGTTTGGGGACTCAAATGCCGCAGTATCCGCATGGTTTCTAACTGCTGTTCCGTGGTCGGGTATTGTACCCCCCGCATCTGGCTTTGGAACCTGTGATGATCTTGCCACGGCAACTTGGACACTGGTTGAACTCGTGGCTCCCGGTTATTTCCCACCGCTTAGTTGCACAGCCGGCTCCGACCATCTGAAAATGTATTATGAGTCAACAGGGGCAGAGACCGAAACGAAAGCTGCATTCGGGCACCTGGACTATCAGATCTCAGATAAGTGGTCGGTGTCCGGTGGTGTGCGCTACACCGAAGACAAGAAGAAGCACAAAAACGTAGACCAGTGGCAGATGCTGAATCTCAACGACGTCTTCAACTTCTTCGGCGGCGTACCGGGCGGCGTGAACGTTCCGGCCGTATATAGTTGGCAGGACACCTTTTCTCTAAGAGAATTTGACACGTGGGATGCCTGGATCTGGAATGCCAGCGCCGAATACACGCTTGCCGACAACTCGATGGCTTACGGCCGCGTTTCCAAAGGATATCGTGCCGGCGCCTTTAACCGCCCTGCTGCCGGCTTCTCTCCACCCAAGGTCACCGAAGAAAGCCTCATAAATTATGAGGTCGGTTTCAAGACCATGACCAGTGATCAGCGGCTGTTGTTTACCGGGTCAGCCTTCTACAATACCTATGATGATTATCAGATCCACGCAGAGTATGTGATCCCGGCCATAGGTGTCTTGCAACTGCCCGGTGTAGCCCGTAAGACGGCCAATGTTGTGCTGGGTACGGCTTTTGGAATCAGTACCGGTGTGGTTGTGGATACC
>JAZFSW010000098.1:0-12913 GCA_036446375.1 Desulfobacterales bacterium
AGGATCAGGTAACCGGACCGGCATCCGAGAGACTGTTTGCCGCTGCCAAAACGCCTCATGACATGCTGGCGCTGAGTGAAAAACAGATTGAGGGATTCATCTATCCCGCCGGTTTCTATCATACCAAAGCGAAAAGACTCAGACAAATCAGCAGGATACTCATTGACAGCTATCACGGTGTTGTACCGGATACCATCGAACAGCTCCTGACGCTGCCCGGTGTGGGCAGAAAGACGGCCAATCTCGTGCTAATCGAGGGATACCAAAAGGATGCGATCTGCGTTGATGTCCATGTCCATCGGATAAGCAATCGTACCGGTTATGTGAAAACCACGACACCGGATAAGACTGAATTTGCCTTGCGCAAGAAACTACCGAGAAAATACTGGATTCGATATAACGAGATGCTCGTGGCTTTTGGACAGGTGATCTGCAGACCGGTATCGCCTTTCTGCAGCCAATGTCCGGTGGCCGCCATATGCAAGAGAGTTGGTGTCGATAAATCCAGATAGTATGCCGGTATACGGTTGATACCGGGAGGAACGGCAATGGCAAAAAGAACGGTTAAACTGATCTCCTGGAATGTTAACGGCCTGAACGCAGTGTTGAAAAAAGGCTTTCTAGACGCCTTTCGCACACTGGACGCCGATGTCTTTGCCATTCAGGAAACCAAGCTTCAGGAAATCAAATTAACAACCGAGATGAAGGACATGAAGGGGTATCAATCCCATTGGTCCTATTCCACGGTAAAGAAAGGATACAGTGGGGTGAGTACCTACACGAGAATCGAACCCGAACGCGTGAATCATCGACTGGGTATATCCCGATATGATGGTGAGGGTCGTTTGGTCGAGATGGATTTTGGCGATTTCATCTTCTTTAATGTCTATTTCCCCAATGGCCGGATGAGCGAGGAACGGCTCCAGTATAAGCTCGATTTCTACACCGACCTTTTTGCCTATGCCGACACACATAAGAAAGCGGGACGACGTCTCGTTATCGCCGGCGATTTCAACACGGCTCACAACGAAATCGATCTGAAGAACCCGAAAAGCAACGCGAAGAATTCCGGATTCCTGAGGATCGAAAGGGATTGGCTGGATCGAATCATTGAAAACGGCTACGTAGACACCTTCCGGCATTTTCATCCGGACACGGTGAAGTATTCCTGGTGGTCATACATGCGTGGCGCAAGGGATAGGAATGTCGGATGGCGTCTCGATTATTTTTTTGTAACCAAAGATATGATCGATCGAAATGAGGTAAAAGAGGCGTTTATCGATAATTCGATTCCTGGCTCGGACCACTGCCCTGTTGGATTGGTGATTTCGATTTGAATGGAATTCCTCCCCGATCCCGATGCCGATCCGTTTCCGGATGCCACTGTGGATTCACACACACTGCATGCTGCTGAGACCCTGGAAAACAGGGCCTCGTGGCTTGGCCAATCTCAAACCTACACGAATTCCGTGGTTCCCTCGTGGTTCTCCCGTTGACAATACACACAGGATGTGTAAGATGTGTACTGTAGACACAAGGAGGGGCTGCCATGCGTACAAATATCGATATTGATGACGATCTGCTTGAAGAGGCGTTCTCTTTCACCCAGGCAAGAACCAAGAAAGAGCTGATACATGAAGCGCTGAGAGATCTTATCCGATTGAGAAGAAGAAAGGACCTTACGGACCTGTCCGGGTTTATTGAATTTCATCCCGATTTCAATCACAAGACCTTGAGGAAGACAAGGGGATGATTCTCGTCGACACCTCTGTCTGGATTGAGGTCCTGAAAGATAAGGTCGGTGATGTAACCAAGCGTTTCGTAGAACAAACAGACTCGGACATCGTTGTTTTCAGCCGCTTTATCCAGCTCGAATTGCTTCAGGGCGCAAGAGACGATCCTGAGTGGCAACGTTTGGATGCGTATCTGGCGACTCAATATTATCTTGAAACAACTGACGATACCTGGCGTCATGCGGCCAGAATCTACTTCGATCTCAGAAAAGCAGGAATAACCGTTAACAGTCCTGTTGACTGCTGTATTGCCTGCACCGCCATGGAGGCAAACGCGCTACTTCTGCATCGAGATCGGGATTTTGAGAGAATTGCAGAAATCCGGCCACTTGAGAATGCGTTCTTCCCCACCTGATTATAGGTCCAACCATCATAGTAAGCTACCGATCAAGCAGGGCAGCTATGGCATCGCGATGTCTATATGCGTCGGCCTCTCCCACATCCATGAGGCGGTTGATGTAGTGGGTATCAAACATCACCATACTGAGCCAATCCGGACTTGTTGTCTTGTGCGTACCCAGCCCGCGGGTGAGAAACCGGAACATATACGGCAGATCGGCTTCAAATGTGCCTGCAAGGGTCCCCAGATCCTCAGATGGGCGCATAACAAAATGGTCAACAGCGTGCATATCTCCTGGCTTGTGGTCCGGGATCCTGTCGAGAAGCAGATTGATCTGGTCCAGTGAATGAGCATCCTGATCGAGGGCATCGAGGAATATCGCATTCATCAGGGTACCCATAATCTGTGCGGGCGGTGGATAGCCGCTGACGACCGGAATATTGGCCTGTTCCATGGTGCGGGCATACCGGGTGGAAATGGCGAGTATCCGCCTGGCCCCCAGATGCAGTGCAGGGGAAAGCGGCGCGGATTGGCGAATGCCCCCATCACCATACCACGCGTTTCCCACCTCAACGGCCGGAAAGAACAGGGGTAGAGCAGCTGACGACATGATATGATCAATGGTTATCGTGGTTCGAATGCTGCGACGGCTGGGGCGCTCCCACAATTCGATGTCTCTTCCCTGAACCCAGGTCACCGTTTGTCCCGTGGCATAGTTGGTACTGGTGATGGCAAATGCTTTCAATCTGCCCCGTTGAAGATTCTCCTGGACACCGGTCAATTGGCCCGCTTCCGGTTTCAATTTGCTGTTCAATAGTTTCCGGAGTGGGGTCGTGTCCATTAGCCCCCGCAGTGTTGAGCCCAGGGGCATATCCCCGGATATCAATCCGGTTCCCCAGTGGAAAATATTTTTCAGCAGATGCCAGTTGTCAATCAGAAAGACCTGATCCATTGTCAGGTCACGCCAGAAATCATAGAGCTCATCGACGGCTTCTGGAAACGTCCCCCGGTGATTGGCAAGGTATGCGGCGTTGATGGCACCGGCAGAAACACCGGTCAGGATGCAGATATGCAGATCCGGATAATGATGCGCGAGACAACGAAGGAATCCCACCTGATAGGCCGCACGAGCGCCACCGCCGCTAAAAACAAGGGCCAGGTCATTGCTGCGCTGTGGTTCCATGGATAAGCCCCTCACGGCAACGGTTACGGGTTCCTGGGATATGCTTCTAGGTAGTGCCTTTCACCAGCATGGTTGAGGGATCCAGGAGCAGGTCCGGCGGCGTGGCATCCGAAGGTTTGCCTTTCACATAATTGACATGGATGTCTTTGCCTTCCGGCTGAAGTTGAAGTGCGGCCTCAAACAGATCTTCGACCAGGGAAAGCGGCGGTACGAGACCGGTGGCGTCTGTGGTTTCTTCCCGATGCGTGCGCATGGTAAACCAGACATGCATGGCTTGTTTCTCGGCGATTGATTTCAGCGCAGTTAAGGATTCCCGAACCGAATCGTCAAAGAACAGCCCATCAAGAATGATTATCTCGGGTGTAAAGATATTCTGGGACGTAAGATCCATCAGGCGTTCTTCAAGTTTAGGCACACTAAAGCCTTCCACCTTGAAATTCATGATGAATCGATGGGGCAGCAAGGTCTCCAGGAGTCGATCCGACTCGTGCGCCGGATATCCCTGAACCAGATTGTGAAAAACCTCCTGGTACCAGAGCGTCACCTTGTCCACCGGGTCATTGAGACTGATGTGGAGAATATTCTTATCTCTCAGCATTCCGTTCAGGGCCAGTTGTACCACCAGGGCTGTCTTACCCACGCCCGCTCGGGCACACACCGCACCGAAATTGCCGTCAGCCAGCACATCGTCGGTATCATGTCCGAGCAATCTCAATGGATTCCGGAGAATAAGATCGTCTTTTATCATAGTGATTTCCTTTCTAACGTGTCTAGGTATTCTGCGGTTCGTTTTCCTTGGCTTTCTCCTTAACAAGGGCTTCGGCAATTGAGGTGGGCACGCGTTTATACGTCGAAAACTCCATGGTAAACTGGGCTTTGCCCTGGGAAGAGGACCGGAGTATCGTGGAAAAGCCAAACATTTCCGCCAGGGGCACCTGGGATTCCACCGTGCTCAATACGCCTTCTTCCTGGGAGCCGACGATGATCCCCCGTCGTTGGTTTAGAAGGCCCATCACGGCCCCTTGAAATTCATTGGGTGTTTCCACAACAACCTTCATTATCGGTTCCAGGATTATCGGGTCGGCTTTGGGGTAGATGTCATTGAAGGCCAAACGGCATGCGGTCTGAAAGGCCATGTCCGATGAGTCCACCGCATGGGATGCCCCGTCGTTGAGCACGACCGACACACCGGCAATAGGAAATCCCAACTTCGGTCCTTTTTCAAGACATTGCCTGAAGCCCTTCTCACATGCAGCAATAAACTGGGTGGGTATTCTCCCGCCGACCACCTTGCTTTCAAATTGGAACGATTCGTCAACAAGCGGCTCGATGAAGCCTGCCACCCGCGCGAACTGGCCGGCGCCACCGGTCTGTTTCTTGTGGGTATAGTTGAATTCGGCTTTCCGGGATATGGTCTCTCGATAGGCGACCCGCGGTTTTCCGGTGGTGACCTGGGCATCATACTCGCGTCTCATCCGTTCAACATAAACATCAAGATGAAGCTCACCCATGCCTTCGATGATATTCTCATGCGTTTCACTGTCCACATAAGCCCTGAAGGTCGGATCTTCCTTGGTGAACCGGTTCAGCGCCTTGGACATGTTCATCTGGGAAGCATTGTCTTTTGGCGTGATTGCCAGTGAGATCACGGGATCCGGAACGAACATGGAGGTCATGCTCAGGTGGATACCCGGCCCGTTAAAGGTATCTCCCGAGGCACAGTCAACGCCGAACAGCGCGCAGATACCACCGGTAGAAACGGCATCGATTTCTTCCATCTGATCGGCGTGCATCCGGGCCAGCCGACCCACACGGATTTTCTTGCCGTTTCGAACATTGACGATGGAATCCCCCTTGGCCAAGCTGCCCTGGTAGATTCGAATATAGGTCAGTTGACCGTAATGACCATCTTCCAGTTTAAAGGCAAGCGCAACAAGGGGGGCGTCAGCGGCACCGGACAGTACAACGGACGTTTCTTCGTTGTCCATATCCAGGGCCATGTTTTCCACTTCAGACGGCTCGGGAAGGTAATGGGCCACGGCATCGAGAAGGGGCTGCACCCCTTTGTTCTTATAGGCAGATCCCATAAGGACCGGTGTCAGTTTTCGCGCCAGCGTTCCCTTTCTCACCGCATCGAGAAGAACGGCTTCGGATATCTCCTCTTCTTCGAGGATAGCATCGGTCAGGGCGTCCGAAAACAGGGATGCGGTATCAACCAGCAGCTCTCGTTTTTCATCTGCCATGGCGACGAGATCTTGCGGTATCTCCTCAATCCGTACGTCCTCACCATTCTCATTGTCAAAATAGATCGCCTTCATCGTAACCAGATCCACGACACCCTCAAGTGCGGCTTCCAGTCCGATGGGTATCTGCATGGCAACGGCATTGTGGCCGAGTTTGGTTTTCAGCTGATCGATCACAAAGAAGGGGTTCGCACCGTTTCGGTCACATTTATTGACAAAGGCAACACAGGGCACATTATACCGTTTCATCTGTTGGTCCACGGTAATGGACTGGGACTGAACTCCACCAACGGCACACAATACCAGAATGGCACCATCCAGCACTCTCAGGGAACGCTCCACCTCAATGGTGAAATCCACATGACCCGGCGTGTCGATGATATTGACCTGATGGCCCAGCCATTCGCAGTACGTAGCTGCTGAAGCGATGGTAATGCCCCGTTCCTTTTCAAGTTCCATGGAATCCATGGTTGCCCCGACACCATCTTTACCCTTGACGTCGTGTATGGCATGTATCCGTTTGGTATAATACAGAATTCTTTCTGTCAGTGTTGTCTTACCGGAATCAATGTGGGCACTGATACCGATATTCCTGACCGTTTCGGTTGAATTTCCCATGATGTTCTCTTCTCACTCCGATGCCGTCTGCAGCATACAGCCGGATAGACCCGTTGGCTGGATCGGATAGATGCAAAACGGCTCCAATTGGTAAATAAGGCCCCATGGCCAATCTGTGCGCCTCGGCATCGCATCCAAATAAAAACCCCTTCACCATGGAAGATCGCTTCCGGAAGGGGAGGGTGGACGCAGCGTCCCTTAAAAAGTTGTCCTAACGTATGGATAGAATGCGGTTTGTCAAGGAAGCCATATTGGCAGCAAGAATCTCTTCTTCCCGGACCCATCTTTGCGCATTCTTATCTGCACAGGTCTGATGACCACATCTTTCAGGTATGATCTCCATTGCTAATGGTTTCGCTCTTAAATAGCAGTATTCGGCAGACCGGTCAATGGTAAACATCAAACATCGCAGGGGATATTGCCCCCTTGACTATGGTGCCGGTTCTGATAGATATAGACTGAATGCGTTTGAGACATCCACCTTTGCCCGGAGGAGAGCAATGGATCTGAAAGCATATTGTCCTGAAAAGGTTGTTGGTGCCAAAGAAGCGGTTGCCAGAATTAAGAAAGGAAGCCGTGTTTTTGTGGGAACCGGATGCGGCGAGCCACAACATCTCATACGAAGCATGGTGAAAGATAAGAATCTCCAGGACATCATGGTGTATCAGATGCTGTCATCGACGTTTTCCGAATTTGTCGATGATCCATCGTTTCTGAGACGGTTTTCTCTGAAACTCTTCTTTATCAGCGCGGCCATGCGAAAAGCGGCACTGGAAGGAAAGATCGATTATGTCCCCACCTATCTTTCTCAAATACCCCGCCTGTTTGCCAACCGAAGTATCGGCCTGGATGTAGCACTGATTCAGGTAAGCCCACCGGACCGGTTCGGGTACTGCAGCCTCGGCGTTTCTGTGGATATTACCAAGTCCGGGATGGACAATGCCGGTCTGGTTATTGCACAGGTCAACCCGCGGATGCCGAGAACGGGGGGTGACAGCTTTGCACATGTGGATGAGATCGATTATCTCGTGTTGCATGAAGAACCCCTTGTAGAGGTGATGCCAACGAAAAAGGACCCGGAAATCTCCCGCCGGATCGGGCATTACGTTTCCTCGCTCATCGGCGATGGGGCCACCCTTCAGGTCGGATTCGGTCATCTCCCCGGTGCAATCTTGCAGTACCTGGACAAGAAAAAGGATCTCGGTCTTCATACCCAGGTGATTACCGATGACATGCTTCCCCTGTTTGAAAAGAAAATCATCACCAACAAGAAGAAGAATCGGCTGCCCGGGAAAACTGTCGCCTCGCTGTGTATGGGTTCCGAAAAGATCTACAAGTATGTTCATGACAATCCTGAATTCTATTTCCGTTCCTCGGAATATGTAAACGATCCGAGTATCATCGCGCGCAATGACAACCTGATTTCCATCAGTTCGGCTCTGGAGGTGGATTTGACCGGTCAGGTGTGCTCGGATTCCATGGGGTATGAGTTTTATAGCGGCATCGGAGATCAAGTGGATTTTCTAAGGGGCAGCGCCATGTCCAAAGGCGGTTTTTCCATCATCGCTCTGCCATCCACCGCTAAGAACGACACGGTATCGCGGATTGTCTCCCATCTGACCGAGGGTGCCGGGGTGGCAACCACCCGAGCGGATCCCTATTTTATTGTGACCGAGTACGGTATCGCAGAACTTCAGGGAAAGGGGATTAATCAGCGGGTGATTGAACTGGCCCAGATTGCACACCCGAAGTTTCGGGAGGACCTGATTAATGCGGCCAAAAAACGCCATTACATATTTGCCGACCAGCTTCCGCTTTCCAAAGATGACCTCGGCTTCCTCGAAGCCTATAAGGTCACTACAGAACTGAAAAACAACCAGACGCTTGAGTTCAGACCGCTTTTGCCCTCCGATGAATTCGACTGCCGCAACTTTTTTTATTCTCTCCAGGAAGAAACGATTTATTATCGGTTCTTTTACCGGATGAAAGTGTTTTCTCACGAGGTGATTCAACGCCAGTGGGCCGGCATTGACTATCGGAAGAACATGTCCATTCTCGGACTGGTGCAGAAAGGCAGCCACAAAGAGATCGTGGCCATCGGATCCTATGGTGAAGACAGTGCCGATCGTGTCGAAGTGGCTTTTGTGGTGCGAGAAGACCACCAACGCATGGGGATTGCTTCCTATATGCTCGATATGCTCGAACAAATTGCCAAGGAAAACGGCTATACCGGTTTTTCAGCATCGGCTCTAAGGGAAAACAAAGGGATGATCCAGGTTTTCCGCAACCGGTATCCAAACGCGACGATCGCCAACAGCCTCGGAACCGAGGTTAACATCCTCATGGACTTTTCCGATGCCACAGATTCGGGTGCCGATCGACGGCCAAGCGCGTGACGATGACATTCGGATCAACCCCATGGGAAGAGATGATTATCGATGGGGCCGGGGACCTGGGGCTTTCCATCGGAAAAGATACGGCGAAGCAGTTTGCCGTCCATGGGGCAGAACTGGTTCGATGGACAGAGAAAACCAACCTGACATCCATAACCGATCCACGGGAAGTGGCGATCAAGCATTTCCTCGATTCAATCGCACCGATCCCCTATATACCGCCGGGCAGCACGTTGCTTGACATCGGTTCCGGCGGGGGGTTTCCGGGGATCCCCTTGAAAGTAGTGCTTTCGGATCTATCCGTCACCCTGATCGATGCGGTACATAAGAAGGTGTCGTTCCTGAACCATATCATCAGGAAACTCGGCCTCGATCGTATCCACGCACAACATGTCCGCGCAGAATCCCTTGCCGTTCGTTCGGGCGATATCCCGGCCTTTGATGTTATCATCTGCCGGGCCCTTTCGGATATCGACACCTTCGTTTCATGGGCCTCGCCGCTGCTGGAAAGGAAAGGGCGGATCATCGCCATGCGGGGGAAAACCGTTGAGGCGGACATCGAAGCTGTCGATTCCCACATCCTGAAGAAAGGACCCAAGCCAGATGGCAACGCCCCTGCGTTCACCCTGGACGTCCAGCGATACTGCCTGCCCTTTCTCGGATCCGAACGATCTCTCCTCATAATGGACCGCGCACAGTAGCTATCAGACGATCAGCGGCGTCCTGTCAAATGTCCAGATGGTAGGCCTGAAGTGATTTTACGCCACCTTCCGATGCCCTTCGGGCCACAATGCCCTTGGCAGCGGCCAGGGCTGCGGCTGTGGTGGTGATATTGAGAACCTTGTATTTGATAGCGGACTTTCGAATATAAGAATCGTCCTGTTGGCTCTCTTTTCCACTGGGGGTATTGATGACCAGATGAACCTCACCGTTCTTGATGGCGTCCACGATATCCGGTCTCCCGTATCCCAATTTCCGGATGGGTTCGGAGGCGATTCCGTTGTCTGACAAGAACTCATGGGTGCCGCTTGTCGCATGGATCGTAAAATCAAGCTCCCTGAAAAGACGTGCGGTTTCAAGTATGCCGGGCTTATCCACGTTGGCAACCGTGATGAGAACAGCCCCCTCAAGCGGAAGGGTCATCTGGGTGGCTTCCTGGGATTTATAGAATGCAAGGCCGAAGGAATCTGCCAAACCCAATACTTCACCGGTAGAACGCATTTCCGGTCCCAGAAGCGGATCCACTTCAGGAAACATGTTGAAGGGAAACACCGCTTCTTTCACACCGAAATGAGGGATCGCTTTTCTCTCCAGCTGCAGATCGGTCAGTTTCTTTCCGAGCATAATCTGGGTGGCGATCCGTGCCATCGATATATTGCACACCTTTGAAACCAACGGAACCGTTCGTGATGCCCGTGGATTGGCTTCAAGGATATACACGGTATCATTGGCGATGGCATACTGGATATTCATCAGGCCTACAACCTTGAGTTCGATGGCGATTTTCCGTGTGTACTCATATATGGTGTCGATATGCTTCGGCGGGATACTCACCGGCGGCAATACACAGGCCGAGTCCCCGGAATGGACACCGGCCAGTTCGATATGCTCCATCACGGCAGGAACAAATGCATCGGTGCCATCGGCGATGGCATCGGCTTCGGCTTCGATGGCATTTTCAAGAAATTTATCGATGAGGATCGGTCGATCCGGAGAGACCCCCACGGCAGCAGTCACATACCGCTCAAGCATCTCTTCGTCCAGCACCACTTCCATTGCCCGTCCGCCAAGGACATAGGATGGACGAACCATCAGGGGGTAACCGATCCTGTTGGCGATATCCCGGGCTTCTTCCAGGGTGCTGGCCATACCGGATTCGGCCTGGGGGATACCGAGTTTGCGCATCTTCTTGTTGAATTGATCCCGGTCTTCGGCCTGATCGATCGTTTCAGGCGACGTGCCGAGAATCTTTACGCCTGCCTCTTCAAGCTCAGCGGCGATATTCAATGGTGTCTGGCCGCCGAACTGAACAATGACCCCCAGCGGTTTTTCCTTTTCGTAAATACTCAACACATCTTCGATGGTGAGCGGCTCAAAATAGAGCTTATCTGAGGTGTCATAATCGGTTGACACGGTCTCCGGATTGCAATTGACCATGATGGATTCATATCCTTCATCGCGAATGGCAAGAGCCGCATGAACACAGCAGTAATCAAATTCGATGCCCTGGCCGATCCGGTTGGGTCCCCCACCGATAACCATGATCTTTTCACGATCCGTCACCGAGACCTGGTCCGGTGCGTTGTAGGTGGAATAATAGTAGGCGGCATCTTCTACACCACTGACCCGCACCGGCTCCCATGCCTGTGCAAGACCCAGAGAGAGGCGTCTTTCTCTGATGTCCGATTCTCCGATATTGAGCAGCTTGCTGAGATACTTGTCGGCAAATCCATCTTTCTTGGCCCGTATAAACAGCTCATCGGAAGGCATCTGGCCGCTGTTTTTGAGGATTTCTTCCTCGACCTCAACGAGTTCTTTCATCTGCTGGATAAACCAGGGCTTGATATGGGTTTTCTTGAAAAGGTCCTGGATATCTGCGCCCTTTCGCAATGCCTCATACAAGATAAAGTGCCGTTCACTGGACGGATCGCTCAACATCGCCATAAGCTCTTCAAGCGATTTTTCATTGAAATCTTTGGCAAAACCCAGGCCATACCGGCCGGATTCCAGAGATCGGATCGCTTTCTGCATCGCTTCCTTGTAGTTCTTTCCGATACTCATCACCTCGCCCACTGCACGCATCTGGGTACCGAGCTTGTCTTCCACCCCTTCGAACTTTTCAAATGCCCACCGTGCGAATTTCACGACGACATAATCGCCGGAAGGGGAATACTTTTCAAGGGTGCCGTCCCGCCAATAGGGGATCTCGTCCATGGTCAAACCACCGGCCAGCAGCGACGACACAAGGGCGATGGGAAAGCCGGTGGCCTTGGATGCCAGCGCCGACGACCGGGATGTTCTCGGGTTGATTTCAATCACCACCACCCGGCCGGTTTCCGGATCGTGGGCAAACTGGACGTTGGTCCCCCCGATCACTTCAATCGCCTCCACAATATCATAGGAGTATTTCTGCAGCCGATCCTGGAGGGCCTGATCGATGGTAAGCATCGGTGCGGTGCAGAAGGAATCACCGGTGTGAACCCCCATGGCATCCACATTTTCAATAAAGCACACGGTAATCATCTGGTTCTTGGCATCCCGCACAACCTCCAGTTCAAGCTCCTCCCATCCGAGAACAGATTCTTCCACGAGAATCTGATTGACAAGACTTGCCGACAGACCGCGGGCGGCGATGGTTCTGAGTTCTTCGATATTGTAGACCATGCCGCCACCGGTGCCACCCATGGTGTAGGCCGGCCGAATCACTACGGGGTACCCGAGTTTTTCAGCTACTTTTTCAGCGTCTTCGACGGTGTTGACCGCCTGGCTTTCCGGCATTTCGATACCCAACCGATCCATGGTCTCCTTGAAAGCGATTCGATCCTCTCCCCGCTCGATCGCATCGAGGTTTACGCCGATCACCTTAACGTCGTATTTTTCCAGAACCCCTGCCTTGGACAACTCAGACGATAGGTTCAGGCCGGTTTGTCCACCGAGGTTCGGAAGCAGCGCATCCGGGCGTTCCTTCTCGATGATTTCGGTCAACACCTTGAGATTCAGCGGCTCGATATAGGTCACATCGGCCGTGCCCGGGTCGGTCATAATCGTTGCGGGATTCGAATTAACGAGAACAATTTCGTAACCGAGTGATCGCAGGGCTTTACAGGCCTGTGTACCCGAATAGTCAAATTCGCAGGCTTGTCCGATGATGATGGGACCGGATCCGATAATCAAAACCTTGCTGATGTCGTCGCGTCTGGGCATGGGATACTCCTCCTGAAAATCGAAATAGGATGGTAGAACGTGAGTGGGCATGGCGTGCAGAAAGATGCCGCGAGGCCCCTCCTATAACATACCACCGTCCTTCTTAATAAGCTCTACGTTCTGTTAGTGAAACTAAGTGTGCGTTTTCTTATCGTGAAAAACATCGGCATGCAAGTACTATATTGGGAGGGTGAGTTGCCGTAACGGGATGGGTATTTTCATATGTGCTGGCGATGGCCCAGAAGGGGCCCGTTTTATTGAAAAAGAAACCTGGTCTCATATCAAGGGCAATCCAAATCGGAATCGGGATCGGGATCGGAAACGCCTGGCACGAATATCAAGAAAGCCGATACCGATTTCGATACCGATATCGATGGCGATTCATCAAACACTTTAGCCCTTGGGTCCTTAGAGAAACA
>JAZFSW010000099.1:0-4063 GCA_036446375.1 Desulfobacterales bacterium
TGCGCGAGCGCTTGAAAATCCGCGTAGAATATTCGGAGCGGCACGCAATATAGAAGACGGTGGTTCTTTAAGTATTTTGGCAACAATCCTTATCGAGACGGGGAGCCGTATGGATGAGGTGATTTTCGAAGAATTCAAGGGCACAGGCAATATGGAGATTCAGTTGGACAGAAGACTGGCCGACAAGCGGATATGGCCGGCCATCGACATCAATAAGTCCGGAACCCGGAAAGAAGAGCTCCTGTTATCCGATGACGTCCTGTCACGGGTCTGGATCTTGCGAAAACTCCTGTCTTCATTGAGCGCTTCAGACAGTATGGAATTCTTACTTGATAAAATGACCGGAACAAAGGATAATCAGGAGTTTTTGGATTCAATGAATTCATAGCGTGAACTGAAACAATGACCCGACAGGGACAAAGACACAAATACAAGGGAGAGTGAAACCAATGAAAGCCGACATTCATCCGGAATATTCAACAACAACAGCAACCTGCGCCTGTGGAACAACCTTTGAGGTGGGCTCCACCAGAGAGAATATCAGAACAGAGACCTGTTCCAACTGTCACCCCTTTTTCACAGGAAAACAGAAGCTTATCGATACGGCGGGCCGTATTGAGCGTTTCAAGAAGAAGTATTCCAATTATCGGACTCAAACGAACAGTTGATGATTTTGAATCCCATGCGTATTCCTCCTCAATCCGGGTTTCCCGATTTGCTGGTGACCCATCACGGTTTGGAATTGCGAAAGAATCAATATCCCCCAAACGGTTTCGTCTAGCTGCACCTTTGGAGACACGTCTGCATCTTCAGGACTGCATTGTTGAACCACGACAATGCGTACTGGAGCATGACTATGGCAACGCGTGGCAACGGCCGAAAAATCGTCCTGCAGCATCCCATCATTCAACACATTCTTCGCGTTGTCATTTTCAATCTCGATAGAACCTGCTGCAGGGGCACAACGCTTAGAAGCCAATGGCGCAATACCTGCAGACCCGTAAGATGCAGCTGATGCATGGGTTTGCTCAGGGGTTTACGTTCATCCAGAAAGCGGACAGGCACCACTTATGTTTGAGAACTTAGAAGGCGTCGAGCGTCGTCTCCAGGAGCTTGAAAGACTTCTCAGTGATCCTGAAGTCGTCCAGGATCGGGTCGCTTGCCAGCGCTATAGCCAGGAGCATGCCGATATCCGCGACATTGTAATGGCCTTCAGGGCGTACAAGAACACACTGGCAGGGATTGCAGAGAGCACAGAACTGCTCAGGGATCACGATGCAGACATAAAGAGCCTGGCAAGGGCTGAACTGGACACCCTTGCCACGCAAAAAAACAACATGGAACAAGAGCTTAAGCGATTGCTCATCCCCAAGGATCCCAATGATGAGAAGAATGTGATCATTGAAATACGAGCCGGCACAGGTGGGGAAGAAGCAGCGCTGTTTGCAGGCGACCTGTTCAGGATGTACAGCCGATATCTGGAACCGAAGAAATGGAAAGTTGAGGTGATCACCCACCATGCCACCGATGTGGGCGGGCTCAAAGAGGTCATTGCCATCGTTCACGGAAAAGGAGCCTATCGCAGTTTCAAGTTTGAAAGCGGCACCCACCGCGTGCAACGGGTGCCTCAGACCGAAACACAGGGCAGAATCCACACATCGGCGGTCACCGTGGCGGTATTGCCCGAAGCCGAAGATGTGGAGATTCAGATTGATCCGAGCGAATTGAAAGTGGACGTATATCGTTCCACCGGGCCCGGGGGTCAATCGGTCAATACCACGGATTCTGCGGTGCGAATCACCCACTTGCCTACCGGTCTTGTGGTGACCTGTCAGGATGAGAAATCGCAGCTGAAGAATAAGAACAAGGCGATGAAAGTCCTGCGGGCGCGTTTGCTGGACAGTATGGTTCAGGAGCAAAACGACCAACGGTCCGCGGAACGGCGGAATCAGATCGGCAGCGGCGATCGAAGCGAGAGGATCAGAACCTATAATTTCCCCCAGGGGAGAGTCACGGACCATCGCATCGGACTGACCCTCTACAAACTGGAAGAGATCCTGCAGGGAGATTTGCAGCCTGTCATTGATGCGCTCACCACATACTACCAGGCCCAGGCATTAGAGAATGCAGAATCCACCCAAAACCACGGAGCCCGTGTGGACCATCCTTAAACTGGTCAGATGGACCACCACCTATTTCCAATCCCACGCCATCGACAGCCCGAGGGCCACGGCCGAAATCCTCCTTGCCCACACATTGAATATGAATCGGATCGATCTGTATCTGCAGTTTGATCAACCGATTGTCAGCACCGAATTGGGTATCTTCAGAGCGCTGATAAAGCGGCGAATCCAAAGAGAACCGGTGGCCTATATTGTTGGAACAAAGGAATTCTGGTCCCTGAATCTTTCCGTTACAGACAAGGTGTTGATCCCCCGGCCGGAGACAGAATGCCTCGTCGAACAGGCCCTTTCCCTGTTACCGCAAGCAGATTCTTCACCGCACCCCCCGGAACCCAGGCGGATCTTGGAGATCGGCACCGGTTCCGGTGCCATCACCCTTGCCCTGGCAACAGAGCGCCCAACTGATTATTTTCTTGCCCTGGATATATCTCTGCCGGCTGTCACACTGGCAAAGCGCAATGCCATGGACCATGATCTGGCCGGGAAGATCGATTTTTTCACGGGAAATCTATTTGCCGGTATAAGGAAAGGCGCGACGTCGTTCGACATGATCGTCTCCAACCCCCCCTATATCCCGACCGGCACCATCGACACCCTCCAGCCGGAAATCACCCGGTATGAACCGGTGATCGCCCTGGACGGGCACACGGATGGGCTGTTCTTCCTCAGGCAGATCATCGGTAATGCCCATGCCTATCTCGGACCGAAGGGGTATCTTCTCCTGGAAATCGGTCACGATCAGAAGGATGCGGTTCAACAAATCATCACGGAAAGTAACACATACGAAGCGGTTGTTTTCTCGAAAGACTACAGTGGACATGATCGGGTGGTATGTATGCGGAAGAAAGCCTGACGCACGGATGAGAACGCCAATGGAAGTCAGACCCAAAGCATCAAGAAATCCTAAGGGTGTGGACAGGATTCCTGGAATTCTTCTGCTGTATTAACATCCTGTCAATCCCGTAAATCCTGTCAAATGCCCCTCGCCTTGAGCACCTGAAAAACAAAGGAAAACACGGATTTAACACATCGTGCCAAAGACCTGCCGAGAACCATCGGCCCGATCGATTCTCGCCTGAACCATGGAACGGTTCGGCTGATTATCTGCAGGGATAAGCACCGGGATATAATTCGATGTCACGCCCCTTACGAATCCCTCGACACCAGGAGCTTTCCCCTCGATGACAATCTCAACCCGCTTTCCGACCGATTGCCGGTAGAAAGCTTTCTTCTTCTCATCCCCAAGTAGGCGTATCCGATTACATCGTTTCCGGATAGCATCGACTGGAATCGGGTCGGGATAGCGGCTTGCCGGGGTGCCCTTTCGGGCAGAAAACGGGAAGACATGCAGATAGCTTATCGGCAATTCATTGATCAGCGCCCAGGTGTTTTCAAAGGCTGCTTCAGTCTCACCGGGAAAACCGACCAGAACATCTGCGCCGATGGCCGCATCGGGAACAGACCCATGTACCCTTGAGACCACATCCCTGAAAAGTCTGCGATCATAGGGCCGATGCATCCTTTCCAGGAGTGTGTCGTCCCCGCTTTGCAGGGGGATATGAAGATGATGGCAGAAGGTATCGGATTCAGCCACCCGATCAATGATTTCATCGGTGAGTTCGCCGGGTTCAATGGAGCTTAGCCGCACACGATCAATCCCCCGGGATACGTGGATGTCAGCCAGCAGAGATGCCAATCGGGTCTGCGGGGTCAGATCCATTCCATAGACACCCAGATGCACACCGGTGAGAACCACTTCATGATACCCCTGTCTTCCCAGCTGCTTAATACTGCCGATAACCTCTTTCGGTGGTGTGCTGCAGCTCTTGCCCCGGGCATAGGGAACGATGCAGTAGGTACAGAACGCCTCACAGCCATCC
>JAZFSW010000100.1:0-25380 GCA_036446375.1 Desulfobacterales bacterium
GCATTGACCTGCTCTGTTTCGATGATGTCAATGGCCTTGCCATACAGCATCTTATCCTTGAGCAATTCCACATGGGTTTCAAGAATATTGATATGCTGGCGCAGATCTTCCGGCGCATTGTCTATGATGCCGCGAAGCTCATCTTTGGCTCCGGTTACGGCCGCCCTGAAACGGTTTACCTCTTCTTTGATCTGTTCCTTTTCGACGGTATATTTCTCAACGACCTCGACCCGGCCTTTATCAACCAGATATGCCTTTCCGATACAGATGCCAGGAGATGCATTAATCCCGGTGCGTCTTATTTCTTTGATCTCTCCTGAAGGCATATTCGGTTATTCTCCAAATCCACTTTCAACCATCTGCTCAATGGCGGTCAAGATATCGATATCGTTCGAATCTTCAACAGTGACGATTATCCGGGAATCTTTTTCACAGGCCAAGGTGAGAATATCGAGAATACTCGATGCATCTACCTTATCTCCGTTCTTTGTGAGCCAGATTCGGCGGTTTGCACCTTTCACGAGCCCGGCGATCTTGGCAGCAGCCCTTGCATGAAGGCCCAATTCATTTGTAATACGAACCTGTCTTGACAGTGCTGTGTCGGTGTTGGTCATCAATCCAATCATCCTGTAAATACAGACCCTGTAACACCCCGTAAGATATGGATGTGGCCTGATAAATCGACATATGTAATCATAACCATCGGACATGGAATTTCTATCAATACCGGTACTTTTTGTCAAACTGAATCGATGGCTCTCGCCACAAAGAATGGGGGAAGCCGTGCTTTCCCCGCGCAAGACATGGCGTCACTTTTGATGAACACATCCGCAGGCTTCAACCGGGAGCGGTACCCCCGCGATTGCCTCGTCGTTGCTGTCCCATATTTGACAAACGCCGGCATAGCTGGTAGTTTTTCAATCGTCACCTATAATCGTTTGAAATCGTAAGGCATTGTTGGATTGATCGTTCCCCTCAACCTAAGGAGACACCGGCTATGGCAGAAAAAGTTTTGATCTACGGCAAAGATGCTTGACCCTATACCGTAAAAGCTCGTGAAGCTTATGAAAAAGACGGTAAGGTGGTGGACTATTTCGACGTGCTCGCCAACCCGAACAAGCTAAGTGAAATGCTTGAATACACCCGGGGTGCCCGCGATGTACCGGTTATCGTAGAGGGCGACAAGGTGACGACCGGATTCGGGGGTTCCTGAGGGATCTAACCCTGTCGGCCGTGCGCCGAAATCAATTTACCGGATTCTCATGTTCTGCCACCATCCTGCACGTAGCTGCCGAAGGCTGGCAGCATGTTTCACAGCTGTGCTGCGTGCCTCTGGTGATATGATAGGGTGCGTCTTCCGGTTGGGGAATAGATAAAGCGAAGAAAGGGTCATATATGGAAAAGCAGTTTATCATCGATGATTTTAAGCTAAGTGAACCGTGGCGGCTGTTTAAGATTATGGGGGAATTTGTCGACGGGGTCGATAACCTTCACGATATCGGGCCGGCAGTCAGTATCTTCGGATCTGCCCGTCTGAAGCCGCAAAGCACCATGTATAAGAAGGCTGTAGAGATCGCCGCCCTTTTTGCGAAAGACAACTATGCGGTGATTACCGGCGGTGGCGGCGGCATCATGGAGGCGGCCAACAAAGGCGCGGCAGAGGCCGGCGGAACCTCGATCGGGCTGAATATCAACCTCCCCTTTGAACAGAAGCCAAACAAGCATGCCAATATCACGCTTGAGTTTAATTATTTCTTTATCCGCAAATTGATGTTTGTGAAATACGCCACGGCCTATATCATCATGCCCGGGGGCTTTGGGACCCTCGATGAGCTGTTTGAGGCGGTTACCCTTATTCAGACCCACCGCATCAAACCCCTTCCCGTCATCCTGGTGGGCACGGACTACTGGGGCGGCCTCGTGGAATGGATAAAGGCACGTTTTCTCGAAGACAAGATGATATCGGCGGAAGACATTGATATCTTCCAAGTCATGGATGACCCGGCGGAAATTGTAAAAGCAGTGAAAAAACGGGTGATCCTGTAGGATCCATCGCTTTCCCTCACGTATAGCGGTGGCCGAATCCATTTGATGCTTGCATTCACGGGTGGCCTCGGGTAGCATGGCGCGTTTCTGTTGCCTCGATTGAACGGCGAGCTGAGCTGCAATCCGGCGAAAAAACCAGAATAAACAACCGCTTATAGATCGGAGAGTTATATATGTATGTTCCCAGATACCTGTTTTTCACCAAAGGCGTGGGGGTAGACAGGGAGAAACTGGCTTCCTTTGAAAATGCCCTTCGTGACGCCCAGATCGCCCATCTCAACATCGTGACTGTCTCTTCCATCTTTCCACCCCACTGCAATATCCTCGAAATAAAAGAGGGCCTGTCCCGCCTGGAACCCGGAGAAATCACCCATTGTGTCATGGCACGGCAGCAGATGAACGAACCGGGCAGAAGAATCGTTGCCAGTATCGGATTGGCGCTTCCTTCCGAGGAAGGGATGTACGGGTATCTTTCCGAGCATCATGGCTTCGGGCAGACAGAGATTGAAGCCGGTGAATATGCTGAAGACCTTGCCGCTTCGATGCTGGCGCGGACACTGGGTATCGAGTTTGATCCGAATAAAGACTATGATGAGCGAAGGGATATATACCAGATGTCCGGCAAGATCGTTGAATCTCAGCATACCAGCCAGGCTGCGCTGGGTGCGGAAGGCAATCTCTGGACAACGGTAATCTCTGCAGCAATTTTCGTGAAATGAGGACGTTCCTATCTCTCACAGACCTGCCCGCCATCGGCTTCGCCTTCAGGCGAGGCGGGCGGGGCTCACAGAGGTAACTCTTGATGGATTGCGGCTATGCGACTCAGATGCAAATCATCACTCTTTTCCATTAATACCAATTCGATTTTCAGGTTGGCAACGATGCTCATAGGGCGTCGAAAATGTCCAAGAGCTGTCTTTCCCGCGTAGGTGGGACACGACTTGAAACATACGCGCCAACCCGTAGCACTCACCCCCTAAATCTGAATGCTTCTGGATGCCGGATCAAGTCCGGCATGACGTCAACGAGACTTCGTACGAGACCATCAGTCTTTGACACAGAAATGCTAAGTTCGGGATTTTGAAATGGCCGGTCACCCCCCATTTATCCCCTTTGGTGGCAGTGAAATAGACGCCACCGACCTCAACACCGCCGATATCGTTATCTTGCCGATTTGCTATGAGAAAGCCAGCTCCTATGGCACGGGCAGCAAAGACGGTCCCTACCATCTTCTCACCGCATCGGAGCAATTAGAGAGCATCGATGAAGAGACGCTGATCGACTGGGGACAGTTGAAGATCCACACCCTTTCGCCCCTTATTCCCCCGGGAAAACCGACGCAAGCCATTGAGCAAATGGAAGCGGCTGCTGAAAAGGTCTTATCTCAAGGACAGTTTCTCCTGTCCATCGGCGGGGATCATGCGATCTCCCTGGGTCCGATCGCTGCTGCATCCAAAATTCATCCGGACATGGGTGTCCTTCAGATCGATGCGCACCTGGATCTAAGGGATCGATGGAACGATAGCCCGTACAATCATGCCTGTGTGATGCGCCGGGCGGTCGATGACATGGGCCTGGATATCGTACCGGTGGGAACCCGTTCTTTCTCCCGGGAAGAAGCCGCGTTCATACAAGAAAAAGATATATCCCCCTTTTTTGCCCACAACATCGATCCTCATGACAATGCCTGGATAGACGAGGTGGTGGAAGCCCTACCTGGAAAAGTCTACATCACCATTGATCTGGATGGGTTGGATCCATCGGTCATCCCGGGAACCGGTACGCCGGAACCCGGCGGTCTTTCCTATCGACAGGTGGTTGATTTATTAAGACTTACCGGGCAGAGGCGAGAGGTCATTGCTGCAGATATTGTAGAACTGGCTAAAATCGACGGATCTCAGGTGTCCGAAACGACCGCCGCTAAGATTGCGACGAAGATTATGGTGTATTGTGCAGGGGACAAAGGAGGGGCAAGAGAAGGGTTCAAGGGGTCAAGGGTTCAAGGGGTCAAGGGGTCAAGGGGTTGGCTTCAGCGAAATGATCACTGAGCTTTATCTTGAAGCAGTTCCCCTGGAACCCTTGAACCCTAGGATCCTGGACCCCTTACAAATAATCTACCCAATCCCAGTGGATGTTTCCGTTTTCTTCCTGCCAGGCAAGGTTTCCTTTCTTCATCGTGATTTCCAGGGCGGTAGATATGTCTTCCTGGGAATATTTCGTTATGCCGGCAAGACGACTGGAAAGGGTGGTAAGCGATGCCGTGTCGGTTACCGGCGTGCCATCGGCCGGCCAGGTACCCGCTTCTTCAATAGCCCTTTCCATCATCAGGTCATAGATCAGTACGGTGCGTTCCAGATTGACGAGTTGCCAGATCTCATCTTCGGTCGCTTCTCCTTTCCCCATGCGCACTTTGATATCATCAAGGAAGTCCCCGAAAACCTTTTCCCAGTCCACTACCCGTTCATCCATCATCTCCCGGGTTACCGTTGATGTCTCAACGATGGCGCGATTGGCGTGATATTGGGACCAGTCATCGGTAAGGATCTTTATGCCGTAGGCCTCGCTGCGTTCTCGAACCGCTGTTCCGGGAAAGGGTGCCAGCAGGTGAAAGCCATGGGATACGCCCATGGCCTTGAGGGTTTCGCCAAAAGCGATGGTTTCATCCAGGGTCTCGGGTGTTTCGCCGGGCAGGCCGAGGATAAAGGAGGCATGGGGAGCCATCCCCACCTCGTTGCACAGGTCTACCGCTTTTATGACCTGTTCGGTGGTAATTCCTTTTTCTATGGTTTTCAGAATGCCGGCGTTGCCCGATTCCACCCCGAAACTCACCGTATGGCAACCGGCTTCCCGCATTTTTGCCAACACCTCCTTTGAAACCGTGTCGACCCGGGCAAAAGAGGTCCATCTGACCTTCAGTTTCCGCTTCAAGATCTCATTGCAGATAGCGATACAGTGCCTGGCATTTGCCGTGAACAGATCGTCGGCTAGATTGATCTGGGGAAAGCCCAGCGAGTTCAGATATTCGATCTCATCGACCACCTTTTCCGCGTGTCGGTAGCGGACCTTTGCTCCCACCATCTTTCTGCCCACACAGAAAATACAGTTGAAAGGACAGCCCCGACTGGTCGTCATACCAATCGCCATTCCCAATGCCCGGTATCGTCCCAGGGCAAGCAGATGCCGTGCCGGGGCCGGCAACGTATTGATGTCCGCCAATCGTGTTCGGAAACCGTTGTCTACAGTCTCTGACCCATTCCGGTAAACGACCCCGGGGATATCCTGCGGGCTGTTTCCTTTTTCGATGGCGCGGGCGATTTCGACCGCGGTTTCTTCACCCTCCCCCCGCACGATCATATCCAGTTCGGGAAAAGCGGCCAGGGTCTCCGAGGCACAAAAGGTCACATGGGGCCCCCCCATGACCGTTACCACATCAGGATCAATGCGCCGCACATCCTTTATAACGGCAATGGCACTGTCAAAGGTCATGGTGACCGATGTGGCCCCCACAATGTCCGGTGAAAAAGCCGCCAATTCCCCTGCAAGCAAATCTTTGCTGTAGGGAAAGACCACATAATCAAGGACCTTCACCTCAATGCCCGCCGCCTCGAGTGCACCGGCCAAAAGCGCCAGCCCCAGGGGAGGGGAAGGGGTTTCCGATATGGCGTAATAGGGGTTAATCAATAAGAATCGCATCAGTTTGCGTCGTCTTTCACTGTGTTACAATGGATGATGGTTTCCCACGTATGCGTACTCAGCATTGTGCGAATGCATATGAGGAAAACGCAGGGGCAATACACCATGAAGAGCATGAAGAAGGGAATGCTTTACCCCTTCAAGGTCTTCATGCTCTTCATGGTAGAGAAAATCAAGGCGCTATTGGCAGTCTTCCACTTCAGGCAAAAAAATAGGGCCCGAAACAGCTTCGGGCCCTATCGGATCACAGAACAGCTTAGAACAGACCTGACACCTTTCCGGTTTCCGTGTCCACATCCACCCGTCTGAAGGCGGGGTTGGATCCGGTACCCGGCATGAGACTGATGGTTCCGGCACAGGGACAGAGGAACTTGGCGCCCGAGTAAATCAGAACGTCTTGGATCGGGAGCGTCCAGCCCTTGGGTACGCCTTTCAACGTGGGATCATGGGAAAGACTCAGGTGGGTCTTGACCATCATCGTAGCAAAATCCGCATACTTCGGATCGTCTTCCAGCATCTTTGCTTTTGCCTCTGCAGCGGGAGTCCAAGACACGCCGTCAGCACCGTAGACTTCCTTGGCGATCTTGTCGACCCGGTCCCGAAGCTTCATCTCCAGGGGATAGAGGAATTCGAAGTTGTTCTCTTCGTCGCAGGCCTCGATAACCGCATCGGCAAATTCCAGTGCGCCTTCGCCTCCCAGTTCCCAGTGCTTCGATTCGGCACAGCGGGCACCGGCAGCTTCAGCTGCCTTGCGAACGATTTTGCATTCTTCATCGGTATCGGTATAGAACCGGTTGATACAGACCACGGGATTGATGCCGGCCTTTCGGATAACGCCGATCATGTGGATCATGTTGTCCAGCCCGCCTTCGACCAACCCGAGGTTTTCCTTGGTGTACTCTTCGGGCATGGCGATGCCGGGGACGACCTTGGGTCCGCCACCGTGCATCTTCAGGGCGCGAATCGTGGTGGTGAGTACCGAGACATGCGGCTTCAGCCCGCTGACCCGGGATTTCACATTCCAGAATTTCTCAAAGCCAATGTCGGCGGCAAATCCGGATTCGGTGATATGATAATCAAACAGCTTCAGACCGACGCGGTCCGCGATAATCGAGGACTGACCCACGGCGATATTGGCAAAAGGACCGGCGTGGACCAGACAGGGGTTGTATTCTGCGGTACACATCATCGTCGGATTGATGGTATTGCGCATGAATGCCGTCATGGCGTTTCCGACTTCCAGGTCACCGGTGGTTACCGGGTTTCCGCTCTTGTCGAAGGCCACGGTGATGTTATTCAGCCGTTCCTTAAGATCGGCCAGATCCCGGATCACGGCCAGAATTGCCATGCACTCGGAACCCACGGCAATCCCGAACTTGGATTGCATGGTAAAGCCATCCATACGACCACCGATACCGATGATGATGTTTCTCATCGCCTGAGCACAGAAATCGATGACCCAGCCCAACTCCACGCGGGTCGGATCAACATCAAGACGCCGCATCCCGGTCAAACGCTTGAGCTGTTCGTCGTTGTAATTGCGTTCGTGCTGCATCCGGGCTGTCAATGCTACCATGGCCAGGTTGTGGGCATTCATGATGTCATTAATATCGCCGGTCAGCCCCAGGGAAAATTCGGTCATGGGGATGAGAAGCGAGTTTCCGCCGCCGGCGGCCGTTCCCTTCACATTCATCGTCGGTCCGCCGGAAGGCTGCCTGAGGGCGCCGCCCACATTCACACCCCGTTTGCCCATACCCTCCATTAAGCCACACGAGGTGGTACTTTTCCCTTCGCCAAGAGGGGTCGGTGTGATCGCGGTAACCTCAATGTATTTACCATCGGGTTGACCTTTAAGACGATCAATGACCTTTAAAAAGTCAATCTTCCCCAGACGACCCATGGGCAGCATCTCGTCTTTTTTAAGACCGAGTTTGTCGCACCATTCGTCCGGTGTCGGCATGTTCTTTTCTGCTGCTTCAGAAATCTGCCAGTCAGCCATTTCTACTGCATTGTACGCCATGTTCTACCTCCCATTTTTGTCATACGTCTATGTCAATATGTCGGTCGTTCCATTGAGGTTGGTCTCGTAGGCCCACCAACCCTCTATTGTAAAGATCTCACCGCGCTTATCTCCAGTGTCAGCGCATATAGTGCCACCGTCCACAAGGGGAAATCTCTAACATGTTCAATTTGATTTGACAAGGAATATGGGCCGGGAGCAATCGGTTTTTTGCAGGGGCGATCATCGTTTGAATACCGCTATTCTTTTCACCACGGAAACAACACGGAATAAACCACGGAAACAGCAGGAGGTTTGTCTATTGGTTGGAATGAGCGGGCTGATCGGGGGGAAGGGTGGTTTGCGCCTATTCGGCTTGAAAAGAAGCAGGTGTCGGGTGTCAGGTGTCAGGTGTCAGTGGAAAGCGGCGAAGAGACTTGCCCAGACCGGGGTCATCCTGACACCCCATATGAGACTCAGCACGCCCGTGGATGCCATGCTATTGTGAGACCTGATCTCTGACTCAGATCCGGCGGAGTGAAATCACAAGTGCCAAGCACCAAATGACAAGCAAGCTCCAAACTCAAATATCCAGATTCCAAACACGACCCGACAGCTGTTGTTTGAGATTTCACCTGCCCGCCATCGTGAGCCTTCGGTCCCTCAGGCGAGGCGGGCGGGGATTTTGAATATTGTGATCTATTTGTTTTTTGGGATTTGTCATTTGTTATTTCTGATGAATCCCTAAGTGCAAGCCAGAAGTCTTGTCCTTGATTAACCGGATCGCTTCTCAGATCAGAGGTTGGGCTGAAACCTGACACCTATCATGCCATTCGGGGACGACCGATGGCCGTGGCGACGACTTCGGTGTCGATATAGATATCTCCTGACACATCATCGGGGGCTGCAACGATTCTATCCTGCCGTTCAACAGTGACCTGAATCTCATTGGCACCGGCCTGTTGGGCGCGATCATTGGCGACCTGTTGGGCTTCCTTCTCCGCGCAGGCCACGGCGGCTTCCAGTTCCGGGAAATCCTTTACCCCGAAAGGCAGGTGGACCTTGAAGGTACTGCCTTCATCGACAGCTTGGATCAGGACGCGAACGGTCTGCACAATCCCCGCAACAGCAGCGCCCAGGGCATTATCGATCTCGGCGTGCTCGGGAATGCTCAACGAGGCGCCCAGAACCCGGGAGACTTCAGGCATGTAACTTACTGCCGGCGCACCGATGGCAACCAGGGAACGGTTCAGGGTAAACGACAGGGAAAAGGTTCCCGAACCATTGACACCGAGTGCCCGATTGATGAGAAACGATCCTGCATCGGCCTCGTTTTCGGGCGAAACCTGCTTTTCAGCGGCCAGAGCACTGTCGATGATGGCACGACCCATCTGCGTCTGTACCTGGCCAACGGTCTTTTCGCAGAATGGCGTGATCTCCATCTTAAGCTTTGCCGCCCAGATGGCCGCTCCCTTTTCAGCTGCCGGTACAGACCAACACCGGTATTGACCCAGCACATGAAGGGCATCTGTGGGGGTAAAGGCGCTGGACACCACAAGTCCACGGGTGATGAGGTCATCAAGAGCGCGTCTGAAAATCGGTGGATAGGTTGCCCCGGCAATGAGCGTTGCAAGGGATACCGGGCCGTCCTCCAGGCGACGCCAGATCTCTTCCTGCATGTCTGAAAGATCCGCTGTTCCGGATGCCCGTCGTCGTTGCTGCAGGACAAAACGGCCAAAATCCGAACCATCGACCTCACTTCCCGGATTCAGCAGCTCTGCCACTTGGTGCTGCAGGACCTCCAGGATATCCGGATGTTTCTCGGCCAGCAGACACAGGGGGATCACCCGACGCGGCCCGACAAACAGGCGACCGGCGCCATCCAAACCGATATTGCTGTCCCCCCCGAGTCCTGTCGTGCGCGCATCAATGGCTTCAATCATGATCTGCCAGCCGTCAATGCGGGCACCATCGGGATCGAGAACCGGTCGGCCTTTCTCCATAACGGCGATATCTGTCGTGGTTCCCCCCATATCGACGACAAAGGCATCTTCTACATCGGCAAGAAAGCTCGCACCCACCACACTGGCTGCCGGACCGGACAGTATCGTTTCTACCGGCCGTTCCAGTGCCATCTCGGCATCTACCAGGGAGCCATCGCCTTTCACAACCATGAGGGGTGCATCGATGGCCTTTTCGGCAAGCATGTTTCTGACCGTTGAGATCAACTCGTCAAGCAGGGGCACCAATCGGGCATTCATCGCCACGGTCATGGCCCGGCGAGGCGCATGAAGCTGGCTGGTCAGTTCATGTCCGCAGGTCACCGGCTTTCCGGTAAGTTCCCTGACCTGTTTGCGGACCTGCAATTCATGGGAAGGGTTGCGTACCCCAAAATACCCGCTGATCGCAAATGCCTCCACTTGAGGTGCGATGGCCCGTATCTTTTCTTTGGCCGCTTCCAGATCCAGGGGCGCGATTTCCTGACCGGTGCTGTTGTGACCCCCACGGATATAGAACGTGGCCGATGGCGATACGATCCTTTCGATTTCACTGTTGACCATGAGTTGCCGGTCATATCCGATAAGCAGCAGGGCAACGGCGCACCCTTGCCCTTCCACTACGGCGTTGGTTGCGAGGGTCGTAGACAGCGAAACCAGCCGGATATCGCCCGGAGACGGGGGCAGGACGGCGGCAATGGCCTCACGAATACCCACAGCCAGGTCAAATTTCGTGGTCAGCGCCTTTGCCGAACCGATCACCCCCTGTTTGTCGTCAAACAGGACGGCATCGGTATAGGTGCCCCCTGTATCAATTCCCAATAATAAACTCATTTGGCCATGTCCTTTAAATCGAGAATAATCCCGATGGGGTTGTTACCTGCATTGAAACCGGCAACTTCCATACCCTGAACAACAGCCCCTGTCAACTCTGTGGGGGGTCTTGCGGGGGGTCTCCTTCAATGGACTTTTGCCGCCAGGCGGCGGAAAGCGTAGATCAGAGGCATTGATTAATCAGGGATTATGAGCTATAATATGATGTTTTTACAGGGTCGGTCGGACGCAATCGCGTGGGGCGACCACCAGTACTCTGTCGGGGCTGAAAGGTGTATCCTGCTACCTTTCCAGCCTTTTTATGTCGGCGGTGCTGATCCGGATGTGTCGGACAGGCGCATGGCCACGAAAACAGTTGCGAATTTAACAATAAAGAAACGAAAGCAGCATTCTGAACAGGAGGAATGTCGTATGGACGACACACGGATCTCCCGAAGGGAATCCATAAAGAAACTGTTAAAAATATCCGGTGGTCTCGCACTGGGCAGCGTTGTGTCCGGTACGGGACCCTGTCCCGGGTTAGGTATAGCAGAGACCAAGAAAGAAGGCTTCCTTGTTGAAGGCATCGGCGAAAGCGACGGTTATGCGGTCAAGACCCTGGTCCGAAACGTATTTGAGGCCGCGGGAGGCATGAAAACATTTATCGCAAGAGGGGATGTGGTTGTCATTAAACCCAATCTTTCCTGGGCGCGGGCTCCCCACCTGGCTGCAACGACAAATCCCGAGGTATTGGAAGCGGTTATCGAGCTCTGCCAGGAAGCCGGTGCCAAGAAGGTGAGAATTGTGGACAATACCATCCATAACGCCAGACGATGCTTTGCCATCACCGGCGTCGGAAAGGTTGTCGAGAACACCGGGGCAGATCTTGTCTTTCCCCGCTCATCGATGATGCGCGAAAGAAACCTGCATGGGCATCGTCTCAGTGTCTGGGAGGTGTTTGTCCCCTTTATAGAAGCCGACAAGGTGATTAACCTGCCCATCGCCAAGCATCACAATCTCAGCGGGCTGTCGCTGGGCATGAAGAACTGGATCGGGGCCGTCGGGGGTAGACGAAACGCCCTGCACCAGGACATACATCAGGTCATTGTCGATCTGGCGCAGTATTTCAAACCGACCCTCACACTTATCGATGCGATCCGCATCATGATTCACAACGGACCTTCCGGCGGCAGGGAATCGGACGTTGCCATCAAGAATCGCCTGATATTGAGCAATGATCCGGTGGCCGCTGATGCCAAAGCGGCAGCCCTCTTCGATATTCAGCCCGAAAAGATCGGTTTCATTCAGCTGGCCGACAAATGGGGTCTCGGTACCCATGATCTGAACCGTCTGACCCAGCAGAGCGTTACCCTATGAAGCCGAAGGCCCTGGTCTGGATACGGCGGATTGCACAGACGATCTTTCTCCTGTTCTTCCTGTTCCTTCTCGTGGAATCCCGATTGCCCCTGGATATCTACGTCGATTATTCGGTCGCCATGGGCAGTGAGGAGGACATTCGGCTGGGATATCCGGTCACGTTCTTTTTCCAAATCAATCCCCTGGCCATGTTGACGACGCTTATTTCCGGACACCAGTGGATAAAGGGCTTTGGCTGGGCCATCGGCTTGCTCATCCTGACCGTTTTTCTCGGCAGGATTTTCTGCGGTTTCATCTGCCCTTTTGGCACGCTCAACCACATTGTCAGCTCCGTCAAACCATCCCTTAAAGGGCGGGCCATGATGGAGGCGAACACAAAAGACCCGAGCCAGCGCTTTAAGTATTTTATGCTTTTCGCCTTTATCCTTTCTGCGGCGTTGGGGCTGAACTATGTCGGATTCTTTGATCCCATCGCACTGATGTTTCGATCCCTGTCGCTTGCTATCCTGCCCGGTATCGGTATCGGCATAAAAGAACTCTTTGACCTGATGGCCAGAAGCGATATCAGCGTCTTGCGTCTTGCCAGCTATGGGGCAGAGGAATTTGTCTCGCCGATATTCGGTTTCGGGTACCCCGCATACAAAGCCGCGTGGCTCATCGGTGGAATCTTCCTCGGCATCGTCTTTCTCAACCGCATCAAACCCCGGTTCTGGTGCCGGGTTCTCTGTCCTCTGGGTGCACTTCTCGGCATCTTTTCTCGGTTCAGTCTCCTGAAGCTCGAAAAAGACACGGAACGCTGCACCCATTGTAACCGCTGTATGGAAAACTGCCAGGGGGCCGCATCTCCCAAACCGGATCAGCCCTGGGAGAACTCAGAATGTGTCACCTGTTTTAACTGCGCTGATGCCTGTCCGGAAAACGCCATCGATTTTCACCTGAAATGGTCACTGGGCAATTCCCGGCCCCCCGACATCGGACGACGGGCGGTCTTGGGGAGCCTGACAGCGGGAATCGCCTTTCCCCTTTTAGGGAAACTGGACGGTCAGATTCACGGGACACCCGATTCACGACTGATTCGACCCCCCGGGTCTCTGCCGGAAAAAGAGTTTCTCAAACTGTGCCAGCGGTGTGGTCTCTGCATGAAGGTATGTCCCACCAATGCGATCAATCCCGCGTTGACCGAAGGGGGGATGGCTGGATTCTGGACCCCGAATCTCATCATGATCAATGGCTACTGCGAATATTCCTGCACTCTGTGCGGAACCGTGTGCCCTACCGGTGCGATAAAAGAGATATCCGGTAAAGAGAAGCTGGATCGACCCATCCGAATCGGATCGGCCTACCTGGATCGGGGAAGATGTCTACCGTGGTCGGGGAATACCCCGTGTATTATGTGCGAGGAAATTTGCCCTACATCGCCCAAAGCGGTCTACCTCGAGAAAAGCACCGTGACAAGACCCAACGGCGAAAGACTTGACGTACAGTTGCCCTATGTCGATCTAAAGCACTGTGTGGGATGCGGGATCTGTGAGACCAAATGCCCGGTAAAGGGACGGCCGGCGATACGGATTCTATCTGCCGGAGAAACGCGCTCCAAAAAGAACCAGATTCTGTTGGGGATTTGAGGCAAGTCGAACCAATCCATCCCAGTTAGGGGAAGAACCGCATCGCCTTCTTACAGCGGATAGATTTCTTGGGTTGATTTCTGCCTGAGGGATGCCCCCACCACCGCACTGGTCCACTCGGTCACCCGGACCCAGCCCTTTCGGGACTCGACACGCTGCTGTCGGCGCTCTTGGCCAAACCTCTTTTCTACACCACCGGTTGTGAGATAATTCAGATTGTATGGCCCGCGTCTGGTTGCCAGCGATCGTCGATCAACCCGATTGATTATTCTTTCGGCGACCGGATCCTCAGTGACGGCACTAACGTGTTTACCAGAATTCATACCCAGCCCCCCTCCATTGCAGCGGCTTGATGCGTATCCATCCATAAACCCGATGAAAAGCTCTGAGGGGTTTCGTTTCGAAGGTTCTTACGCTGCCTGACGACGGTTGCCCGCAGTCCACCGGGCGGATTCTTCCGCCAATTGAGTAAGGCCATCGGCCTCAAAACAGGCGATGGCCAATTGCAGCGTGTGGTAATCCAGTTCGATTCCATCCCAACCGAGGTAGCGCAAACGGGAATTCGCCTGTCCCGGGGCCAGGTGCGGATCTCCTTTAAATATATTCAGCAGGCTTTTCATAAAACCCGGAATCAGATCGGGTTCTATACCTGTTTCTGACAATCGACCGATGAGAACATGAATGATTTTCCCCAGCTGCATGGCAATATTACCTCCACAGTCAAACTACATCATTGGATCTTGTGTGTCAACTGCAAATCACCACTATATGTTGTGGTTTGGCAAGCGATTCCAAGGAATGTGCGTCTCAGCGCCTGTTGGTAGACAGCCCTCTTAGAAGCCACGTCAGGTCCTCGGTGTTGGTTGATCGGTTGCGCTGCTCGTATGGTGGATCGGTTTTCGGTTGGGTCTTTACCGCAACCCACTTACGACAGCCGTAACGAGCCGCGCAACCCCAACCGATTGACGTCGTTTCTCTAACGATCAGACTGGCCTTTTTTTGGCCAGAGGCGGCGCTCATATGAAACTACAAGAAGGGTTCTAGGTGTCAGGCTGGCCTGAACGCTACATCCCTTCGAAGCCGATGATATGGTTTTCAGGGGGATCGGTGCGCATCCGTATCTTTTGGATACCAATGACAGCGGCATATAGGGCAATTCCCAGGGGAAAGAGGACGTACTTGTTTGCGGGATCTACATGGAGAAAGGGGGCGATGGCACCGGGGTGAAACAGGATGAAGGTCGCTGCCAGTAGAAAGGGGATATCGTACCATCTGTTTTTTGTAAAGCACCACCCCTGGGCAAAAGAGGTAAACGCAGACATGCCGATCAGCGCCATGGCAAAGATCAGCAGGGCCTGGGGCCAGCTATTGATATTGTGCAGGATCAGGTCGGAGTTAAACACAAACATGAACGCGATTACCGAGGTCCGGATGTCGTAAAGAAAGCCCTGTATGCCCGTGGGGATCGGTTCAGAATTGGCAATCGCCGATGCGGCATAGGCGGCAAGACCCACCGGCGGGGTATCGTCTGCGAGGATTCCGAAATAGAAACAGAAAAGATGTGCCGCCATGATGGGAACGACCATCCCGTAGACATTGCCCACATTCACGATGATCGGGGCAGTCAGGGATGCCATGACGATATAGGTGGCCGTCGTGGGGAGGCCCATCCCCAGCAGGAGACTGGCAAAGGCTGTGATCAGGAGCAGTAGATAAATATTACCCCGAGCAAGGGTTTCCACAACCATAGAGATCATGCCGCCGATGCCCATGCTGACAATCCCTACGATGATTCCGGCCGCAGCGCAGGCCAGGGCAACAGACATCATGTTCTTGGATCCCTGGATAAGACCGCTGAGGATCAGCTGCCCCCCCCGTTGCAGGGCGGAACCGATTGTTCTCTCCTCAATAACCGCCAGCCTTATCTCCTGGTAGACGATAACCACAAATAACACGATGATGGCCCTGAAGGCGGCCAGCTCCGGGGAGTGTCTTTGGATGACAAGTTCATAAAGCAGCACCCCGAGAGGTATCAGGTAATGAATGCCATTTTTCAGCGTTCCAAGAAAAACAGGCGTTTCGCTTTTGGGAAGGCCCTTGATGCCGTGTTTGGACGCTTCAAGGTGGGTGATGCATAACAGACCGAAATAGGAGACAAAGGCGGGAATGGCGGCGGCCTTTACCACTTCAAGATACGGAACGTTGACATATTCGGCGATAATAAATGCCGCAGCACCCATGATCGGGGGCATCAATTGACCGTCCGTGCTTGCGGCGACCTCAATGGCAGCGGCTTTTTTTGCAGGATACCCGATTTTTTTCATCAGGGGTATCGTAAAGGGACCGGTGGTAACGATATTGGCGATACTCGACCCGGATACCAGCCCGGTGGCGCCGCTGGCAACCACCGCGGATTTGGCCGGACCGCCCTTGTACCGGCCGAGAATGGAAAGGGCCAAATCGGTGAAGAACTTTCCTGCACCAGCCTTGTCCAGCAGAGCGCCCAGCAAGACAAACAGATACACAATGGCCGATGAAACCCCCAGGGGAATACCGTAAATGCCTTCTGTGGAAAGGGTGATATTGCTGAGATATCTCTTGAGAGAGACCCCTTTAAAAGCAATAATATCGGGCATGTAAGGTCCCCAGAACGCATAGGCCGTGAAGAAGAGCGCAATGATCGAAAGCGCCGGTCCGATGGCCCGCCTGGCCGCTTCCAGCAGCAGCAAAACGAGGGCGACCCCCACAATCAGGTCTCGCAGGATCGGTGCCCCTGCCCGCATGGCAATACCATCGTAGTCAAAGGCAATATAGAGGGCCATTAGCGCACCTGCCGCGGCAAGGAGATAATCGATGACCGGGATGCGATCGGTAACCGAAAGAAATCCGAGGTTCTTTCTCGGTCGGCGAAAGCAGGGATTGAGAAGAAAGAGAAGGGTGATGCCAAAGGCAAGGTGAATCGCTCTTTCCTTTGTGCTGTCCAATACAAAAAAGGAAGCCAGGGACAGCTGAAAGAGCGCCCAGGAAACGGCAACAATGCCAACGATGATGGTTTCATGTCGACGCAAGTTGCGGATCGTGCCGGCTTCAGCCTTAATCAGTGCATCGACATTGTTCTTATCTCTCATCAGCGCCATAGGTCAGTAAGCTAGGTCCTTTCAAGATCGATCGGTAGTGGGTTCGTCCACGTGCCCCCCGGCTGTTGCATGTTGTTTGATAGTTGCCCTGCGTAGAAAAGTCAACAGAAGCATTGGACGCATTCGGTTGATACGCCAATCCCTCCTTGACACCCCATCCGGATCTGTCCTAGTGTTTCCCGTATCAGAACTGAACGTAGCATGTGTCAGGAAGATCCATACGTCATAATCGGGGAGTGCCTAAGGGTAGAACTCAACTTTCGGGTTTCGCCACAATAGTAGCGAAACCCGAAAGTTGAGGTAGAACCTGACGGGCTCCACAGACAGTGTAGCATCAATCAATAAAGGAGTGTTTAATGGGAAAACCTATTGAGGTTCACGGGTACTGTGACGATCGTTTCTCCGGGGTAAGAGACGCATTTGTGAAGAATTTCGAAAATGATAATGATGTGGGCGCATCCTTTGCCGCTACCGTTGAAGGAGAGTTTGTCGTCGACATCTGGGCAGGATATGCGGATGAAGCAAAGACCCGGCCCTGGGAAGAAGACACGATTGTGAACGTCTATTCCACTACCAAGGTAATGACCGTGATCTCTGCATTGATGCAGGTCGACCGGGGGCTTATTGACCTGGACGCGCCGGTAGCCGACTACTGGCCGGAGTTTGCCCAGGGGGGTAAGGAAAAACTGCCCGTGCGCTACCTGTTCAGCCACGCATCGGGACTTTCCGGTTTTGAGCCGCCGGTGACCACAGAAGCGCTCTATGACTGGGAGAAGATCACCGGTCTGCTTGCCGCCATGGAGCCCTGGTGGGAACCGGGAACCCAGTGCGGCTATCACGCCCTGACCCACGGCTATCTTCTCGGCGAATTGGTCCGGCGGGTTACCGGCAAATCTCTTGGTACCTTTTTCAAGGAAGAAGTGGCTGATCCCCTCGGTGCCGATTTCCATATCGGCTTTGATGAAAGCCACGATGTCCGGGTGGGGGAACTAATCCCGCCACCCCCGCCACCGGATACCGGGTTCAAGCCTGAACCCGGATCGGTTCTCGCTAAACACATGGCCAGCATTGACCTCAGCGCCTTGGAATCCCGCACCCGGGCCTGGCGGGCAGCTGAGATTCCTGCAGCCAACGGCCACGGCAATGCCCGCTCCGTTGCCCGGATCGCCTCGGCCATGGCCTGCGGGGGTGAAGTCGATGGGGTGCGCCTCATGTCCCAGGCAACCATCGACAAAGCCCTCGAAGAACAGATCAAAGGTACAGATCTTGTGATGATGATCCCGGTTCGCTATGGCTTGGGATTCGGCCTTCAGAGCGAACTGGTACCCATCGGTCCCAATCCCCGCACCTTCTTCTGGGGGGGCTGGGGCGGCTCTCTTTGTATCATGGATCCGGATGCTCGTGTCAGCTACAGCTATGTGATGAATAAGATGTATGATGGCACCACCGGCGATCTGCGGGCCGGTGGCCCCGGTGCAGCCCTGTATGCGTGCCTGTAGGTCAGTGGCGGGAAATTCATTGTGAACTGATCGTTCCATAAACAATCAGCCGCTTTGCCAGGCCCTCTTAAGCGGTCTTTCTTTTTATACCGATCCTAAGCATATCGGCAATATTTGCCTTTGCATCCAACACCGGTTCAATCAATGGTTTCGGGCAGGTCATGATCGTTGTAATGCCCGGACCATGACCGGCCAGCAGGCAGTCGCTGTGAACCACGACGCCGATACTCACCGCACCTTTCTTATATGCCCGACCGTATGAATTGTCGTGATCCTGCAGCGCGACAAGATCACCGAAGCGCATTTTGTCGAGTTTGTATTTCTTCACTGTTGACGGATCGCTGGTCATGACATCATAGTCTCCTGTTGCCACATTGGACTGGCCCACACCGGAGCCCATGCAGGCGGCAGGAACAAGGGTTGTAACGGGCACCACGAGTTTCCCGCCCTTCTTTTCCTTTATCTTCATCTTCTTCAGCAGCCCTGGGTCCAGATTAAAAAGCTTGATCTTGGGATAATCCAGAAGCGCCAGCCCCTGACCTTTGGCCCTGACGATGATTTTGTCATCATAGGTCATCTTCACCCGAACAGAACGGGCAAAATCGACCATGACATGCTCCGATCCGCCATGATGGCCGGTGACCACACCTTTTGCACCCTTGGCGCGTCCCGATACGATGGTCGCAGCATTTCCCACACATGAAAACAGATGAAACGCATCGTTGGGAAATTCAAAAGACTTCGCCGCATTGGCCGTGCAACTCACACCCGGTTCCACATGATCGGCAGCCAGCCCAAAGGCGGAATCGCCGACCTGCACGTTCAGGGTAATCCCGCCGATACCGGGAAGAATGAAAGGATCGCCCGTATGACCGACGCGCCAGGCCGGTCGGGTTCTCGGTGGTCCGGGCTGACACTGCAGGAGGAATTCCACGACGTTCTTTTCGTTTGTCTTCAGCATAATATGCTCCTTATTTTAAGGATCTAGGGGTAACGCCATCTTCAAATTCAACCCGCGTGGATTCGAGGAATCGGCTGACCATATTGAAGTAGCTGATGCAAAGAATCAGTTCTGTGGCACCACGAATCCCATATCGGTCAAGGATCTGAGAAAGGGCATCATCGCTCAGGCGGACATCCAAACTGATTTCGTCGGCTACACGACAGAGCAAGTTTGCCTCTTCATCCAGGGAGGTGACAGGGTCCTCGGTAGCGATCGCATCCACCTGCTCATCGGTAACACCCAAGCTCTTTCCCACCCGCACATGGTGGGTCCACTCATAATCGGCCTTTGTTGCATGGGCGACACGAAGAACAGCAAGTTCACGTTTTCGAGGATCAAATTCACTTTGAAACAGGATCGAGCCGGCAAATTCCTGAAAACCGGCAAGGCTGACCGGTGCATTGGCCATCATACGGGTGACATTTATCGGTGAAGCCCCCAGTTTTTCCTGAAGCTCCTCTGACAGGTCGGCTGTATTCGGCATCGGTATCTTAACGGTCATGGCGGTGCTCCTTGTGGGACTACACTAAGGCTTCGGTGTCGGTTGATCGGTTGCGTCACGCCACGGCGTGATTGAGCGTCCATCGGTTACGTCGCGCCATTACGTGATTGAGTAGTTCTTGGTCGTTACCCGTCTAACGAAAGCCGTAACGAGCCGCGCAACCCCAACCCTTAGACATGGTTTCCTCTGAGATCAGACGGGCCCCATCCTGCGGGATTCAGGGAATCGTCGGCACTTGGTGAAACCACAGTTCCCTAAGTTAGGCGATACACCCGGGAGGCGGTGCCGCTGAACATGGCATCTTTCTCATCTTCTGAAAAATCCTGGACAATCTTTTTCAGGCCGTTCCAGAGCACCTGATAGGAGATGGAAAGTCTATCTACGGGAAAGTTGCTTTCGAACATGCAGCGGTCCGGTCCAAAGCACTCAATCGTGTGCAGGTAGTATCTTTTCTGCGCGGCAACAAATTCATCGGAGGTGGGAGGCATTGCTTGCTGGTGCCAGCCGAAGCCGTTGTCCGGCATCGCCATTCCCCCTATTTTCGCCACGACGTTTTCGCACCGGGCGATAGCGGCGATGTCCTTCTTCCACTGCTCAAAAATCTTTTCCCGCCGGCCGGCATATTGTCCCACGCCCAGAGGGGTTCCGAAATGATCGAGAACCATAATCGTGTTGGGAGCCGCTGCGGCCAGGTCGGCAAAGGATCGGTTCTGGTAGTGATAGTGCCAGGTGTCATAGGTCAGCCCCTTTCGACCCAAGACATTCATCCCCTTGCGAAAATTCGCATCGGCATAAAGGTCTGCCGGGGCACCACCGGCGATCATCATTGCCGAGGGATCTTCTGCACGTGCACCGGCATCGCGAATGCCGCGAAACAGGCCATTTCCGGCAGTTTCATGGGCGTCGAGAACCGCTTCCACCGCATCGCCGAGGATAAGATCGGCATGCGCCACAATGCCTGAGATCCTTGCTTGACTATCCGTTCCCTGGGTGCTCTGGTTGGCGACATCCGCAACAAATTCGGTTTCACCCAGGGGTTTAAGTTCTTCGGGACCCTCGGTTCGGTACTCAGAATGGCATTCCACAAAAACGGTTTTCTCAACGTGGTGGCCGGAATCGGTGTCTGCCCATAGATCGGCCAGCAGATACGTGTTGAGGCCGGGACGATGCCACAGGTGATGGTGAGGATCGACAATTACCCGATCGGGATCGATGATGTCTTCAACGACTTGTGCGAGCCATTCGGGACTGCTGGGAATTGGACCGGCCATTTTGTCCTCCTTGTTGAGGGTTCAGAGGTTCAGAGTTGATGGCGTCGTAAAAAGTCTCCATCTACGGCGTTATAGCGTTTGGCCAGACGTTCGACATACGGCATGTATGCCTTCACGCCTGGCCAACCACTATGCCTTGTATATGAAGATTTCTACTTAGCCATCGGTTACACTCTTTACGAGTTCATCAGAGTTCTGGGTTCAAGGTTCACCGCGGCCACCGGCCTGCGAGCTGAGGTCAACCCTGAACCTCTGAACCCAGAACCTATGAACGCTTACCACAGCTGAACTATAACCATCATCCAGAGGATTTATCAAGAAGGTTTTCCCTATCCGCCCGCGGCAAGCGGGTCATGGCTCCGGCGGATTGGCGGGCCGCGCAAAATACATCACCACCGTGGCCAGGACTTGCAGCACGACAAGGGCCTGGAAAACGATTCTGTAAGATCCGGTTTGATCAAACACATAACCGGCCACGATCGGTCCGGAGAAGCTGCCGATCATGATTATCGGGGACATAATGCCCCCGATTTTGGCAAACGCGCTGCGACCGAAATATTCGGCTCGCAAAGCGGGACGCACCGGGACCCCTCCCCCGAAACCCACACCGTATATAATTGCCCAAAGATAGACATGACTCATGCTGCTGCTGTTCATCAGCACATATATCGCTGCTCCCTGCAGAACATAGGTGATGATGATCAAGTATCGCTTGGATACAAAATCCCCGAGCCACCCAAAAGAAAGCCGACCCACGATGCTGATCAGAACCATAAACCCAAAGACATAGGCGGCGCTTCCAGGGGAGATTCCCAGATCTGTTATGGCGGCAACCGCATGTACGATCATAATGGGATGGTTCATCCCGGCAAGAAAGAAAGAGACGATCAGTATCCAGAAGGTTCTAGAACCCAGGGCTTCTTTCAGGGTGTAGTCCCGGCTCAAAACATGGGTTGACGTGCTGACATTCAGGCGGAGAAGATCCCTATCGGAAAGATCGCTTTCCGGTGGATCCCCATCGGCTGTCAGTCCCATGTCTTCCGGTCGCCGCCTGATGACCAGAGACAGGGGGGGTATGATCAGCCAGAGCAAGATTCCGGCCAGAACAAAAGACCATCGCCATCCGACCCGATCGATTAGGAGTGTGAGGAGTGGGGGAAAAACAAAGCCGCCGATCCCGGCACCGACGGTGAGCAGCGAAATCGCCCGGGTGTTTTTCCTCACGAACCAGTTAGAGATGGCAGCCATATTGGGAAGGTACAGGCAGGTGCTCATGCCCATGGAGATGACCACACCATAGAAGAGGTAGAACAGGATCAGGGAATTGACGGTGTACATCAAGATAAATCCCAGTCCGAGCAGCACGCCACCGGTAAAGATCACCGGCCGGGGGCCGTATTTGTCCGTAGCCCAGCCAACGATGGGCGATACGATCCCGCCCTCGATCCTGCGCATGGAAAAGGCAGCAGCCGTCAGGGCGCGGGACCATCCGAACTCGCCCATCATCGGTTTGAAAAAGACACCGAAGGAATAAAGACCGATCCCGAACCCGAAGGTGCAGATCACCGTCGAGGCAAGGACAATCCACCATCCATAGAATATGTGTCGCTTCCGGGTTTCAATCAAGAAAGACGCTCCTGTTTACGCAAGGGTCAAAAATGCAGGCACAGATCCTAAAGAATCAGCGGGAGTGTGTCAATGGTACTTTTCCGCGTCGCTTTTCTGCATTTCGCCAGGATGGTTCGGCTCACCTTTGATTACTGGAGGATTGGCATCTTATGTGAGGTTGTGTATAGTCTTCTTTCAGAAACACTTCCGGAACTGCCGGCTTCAACAACACAAAGCGGTGCCAATATGAACAGCCCCGACAGAGATGCCAACTACAAATGGGTCGTGCTTACGCTGGCGGCACTGACCCACACCCTTTCGGTGGCGATACCGATGATGTGCCTGCCGGTTCTCTTCAAGGAAATATCAGACGACCTGGGATTAAGTCTCGTTCAGATCGGAACGATCTGGGGATCGGGGTTTGTGCCCATTATCATTATGGGTATCGTCGGTGGGGTGTTGGGTGACCGCTTTGGCACCAGAAGGATCCTCCGGATGTTTTGCATCCTGGCGGGCATCGCCTGCGGGCTGCGCGCTTTCTCAAGCGGTTTTATCACATTGCTCGCAACAAACCTTCTGTACGGCTTTCTTTTCCCTGCGATACCGATGAATGTTCACAAGACCTGTGCCGTCTGGTTTTCCAAACGGCAGTTGGGGTTGGCCAATGGTGTTGTCTCCATGGGCATGGCCGCAGGATTCATGGTGGGATCCATGATCAGCGCTACGGTGATGTCCCCCTGGCTCGGGGGGTGGCGGAACGTTCTTGTTTTTTACGGTGCCGTCTCAGTAGTGGTCGGTGTCCTCTGGCATTTTACAGACGCACCATCGGGTGATGAGGCATCAGGCCCGGCAGTGGACCGAGTATCCTTTAGAGATGCGATAGCTCATGTTCTTCCCATCAGGAATGTGTGGTTGCTCGGGGTTGCATTGTTTGGATTTGGCGGGTGTGCGCAAGGCCTGCTGGGATACCTGCCTCTCTATTTGAGGGGCATCGGATGGGCCGGTGCACTTGCCGATGGTGCTCTGGGGGCGTTTCACGGCGTCAGCGCCGTCGCGGTCATCCCCATTGCGTTGCTTTCCGACCGGCTTGGTTTGCGGAAGAAGATACTGATTTCAGCGGCCCTGATGATGACGGTGGGAACCGGGCTGGTGTCCATAGCCGACGGCCTCGTCATCTGGGTAGCGGTGATCCTTGCCGGCATGATTCGCGATGGGTTCATGTCCGTTCTTATGACAACCATCATAGAGACAGAGGGTATCGGAGCCGCCTATGCCGGGACGGGGATAGGGTTCGTGATGATCTTTTCCGGTCTGAGCAATCTGATATCGCCACCCCTTGGCAACAGTCTGGCACAATACCATCCGAGGTTGCCGTTTGTCTTCTGGGCAGGCCTCGGGGTGGTGGGTCTTATCGCGCTGCTGTTTGTCAGGGAGGGAGACAGGGCTTGATTGCAGGTGGCAATCAACGGCCACGAACAATTCCGTTGACCATAGTCGTTGACCATGGTATTGTAGGAGAAAACGACAGCCCCAGCAACCCGGAGGGATATCATGGAAGAAACCATATCGATTTCAAAATTCAAGGCCACCTGCCTAAGCCTTCTCACTCAGGTAAAGAAAACGGGAAAGACTATCCTGGTGACACGAAAAGGAGAACCAGTTGCGCTGATTACGCCGCCCCCACCCCCTCCTAAACCCAAGCGTTGGCTTGGAACGATGAGGGGCCTCATAAGAATCGAAGGGGATATCATCTCTCCTGTTTTGAGTGAAAGCGAGTGGGAGGCGCTGCAGGATTGAATCTATTGCTTGATACCCATATCATTCTCTGGAGTGCTTCAGAACCCGAGAAACTTCCTTTAAGAATTGCAGAGGAATTGGAGCGCCCGGCAAACGCTCTCTGGTACTCCCCAATCAGTGTCTGGGAAATCCTTCTTCTTGCTGAGAAGGGCCGAATTTCGATGGGAGAAGATATCGAAAAATCGGTACGCCATATCTTCCAGAGACTCCCACTGAAAGAAGCGCCGGTCAATCTTGAAGTGGCTATTCAAAGCCGTAATGTGGATCTTCCCCACCAGGATCCTGCCGACAGATTCCTTGCCGCAACGGCAATGGTATATGAGCTTTCACTGGTAACTGCCGACAGAAGAATCCGAGCGGCCAAGGGCCTGCAGGTCCTTGATGCTTCCTGACAGCCCCATTGCTTTCTATTCTCTATTCAGTGTGCTTATGGCCGAAATGAAAAGGTGTGGGGCACCGGTTTTGTGGCCTTGCGGGCCAGGTGCGCCCATCTGCATAGAATCGGGCGGGTATCCCGGGGATCGATGATCTCTTCGATCTCGAAAAACTCTGCGGACCGGAAGGGGGATCTTACCCGGTTGAGCCGGTCTTTGATGGCCGCAAGATGGCTGTCATAATCTTCAGCTTCTGCCAGCTCTGCCTTGTAGGCGACCTCAATGCCCCCTTCGATCGGTAGCGAACCCCAATCTCCTGACGGCCAGGCATACCGAAAATGATGGCTGCCGGGCTTGTGATTCGAACCACCGGCTACACCAAAGGCTTTGCGGATAACCACACAACAGAAAGGAACCGAGGCCTGGCCCAGGGCTGCCAGTGTCTGGGAGCCGAAGCGGATGGTTCCCGATTCTTCCGATTCTTTGCCGATGAGAAATCCGGGACAGTCTTCAAGGTGGATCAAAGGCAGGTGGAAGGTGGAGGCAAGATCGAGAAACCGGGTCATCTTACGGCAAGAATCCGCTGTCCAGGCACCACCATATGCACCGGGATCTTCAGCAAATATCGCTACAGGAATA
>JAZFSW010000101.1:0-4232 GCA_036446375.1 Desulfobacterales bacterium
GAGCCATAGACGGGGCAATGGGCAAAAGGCAAAAGGCAATGCGTTTCTTCGACGATCAATTGGACGGTGTTCCGGCCGGAAACGACGCCTATACCCGATCCATTCTATTTAGAAGAACAAAAGACATACCGAAGGCTCAACAACCCTCAACCATGGATCTCTGAGGATCGGTAACAAGATGAAACAAGATACCTCCGTAGCAATTATCGGAATGGGGTGTTTCTTTCCCCAGTCTTCGGATCTGAAAGGATACTGGCGCCTGCTGTTTAACGGTGAAGACGCCATTACCGACATACCGGAAACCCACTGGTCTCCTGAGGATTATTTCGATGCGGATCCTGCCATGGTGGATCATGTATACTGCAAACGGGGAGGGTTCCTTTCTCCGGTTTCCTTTGATCCCACAGAATTCGGCATTCCGCCGTCCTCGCTCGATGCTACCGATACCTCCCAGCTGCTTTCCCTTGTTGCCGCCAAACGGGCGCTTGAAGATGCCGGCTATGGCGATGGGGAATCGTTTAATAGAGAAAAGACCAGCGTCATTCTCGGTGTTACCGGCACCCAGGAGCTGGTGATCCCCCTCAGCTCCCGGCTGGGGTTTCCGAAATGGCGTCGCGCGCTTGAAGATGCCGGTATTTCCCCCGATACGTCCGATGCGGTGATCCGGCAGATATCGGATTCCTATGTGTCATGGCAGGAAAACTCCTTCCCCGGTCTTCTGGGAAATGTGGTTGCCGGAAGAATCGCCAATCGCCTGGATCTGGGCGGCACCAACTGCGTTGTGGATGCGGCCTGTGCCAGCTCATTCAGTGCCTTGCATCTAGCCATCCTGGAGCTTTCTTCCGGTCGGGCCGATATGGTGGCCACTGGCGGCGTGGATACGCTCAATGATATCTTCATGCACATGTGTTTCGCAAAGACCCATACCCTCTCCCCCACGGGTGATGCAAAACCCTTCTCCAAAGACGCCGATGGAACCGTTCTCGGTGAAGGCATCGGCATGCTGGTGTTGAAACGGCTTGAGGATGCGGAGAAAGACAGTGACAAAATATACGCGGTGATTAAGGGCATCGGGTCTTCAAGCGATGGGAAATCCAGGAGTATCTATGCACCCAATGCCCGGGGCCAGGAAAAAGCACTGCGCCATGCCTATGAGGATGCCGGTATGGCGCCTGGGACCATCGGGCATCTCGAAGCCCATGGCACAGGAACACAGGTGGGGGATCAGGTGGAATTTGAGGCCTTGAACCATGTGTTCAGCCGAAGTGATGGTGGCAAGAACCAAATTGCTCTCGGCTCGGTAAAATCCAATATCGGTCACACCAAGGCCGCGGCCGGATCTGCCGGCCTGATTAAATCAGCACTGTCTCTCTATCACAAGGTGCTGCCGCCCACGCTGAAAGCCGATGTGCCGGATCCGGACCTGGGTATCGATGAGAGCCCCTTTTATCTCAATACCGAAACCCGGCCCTGGCTTACAACAGGAGAGACGCCCCGGCGTGCCGGTGTCAGTGCGTTTGGATTTGGCGGCAGCAATTTTCATGTGGTCCTTGAAGAATATGCCGGGACAAAACAGGAAATTGCCTGGGATGGCTCGATTGACATTATCGCCCTGTCCGCATCCACCCATGAAGCCCTTGTCGATCGGATCCGCGATATCTGTCAGGGATCGGATCAGGTGCCGACGCTCACAGATGAGGATATATCAAGGCTTGGGGCCGAAACCCGACACTCCTTTTTGCCGACAGATGTGTATCGGTTGCTCCTTGTCTATGATCGGCACGAGGCTTTCGACACGCTGATGAACCGGGGGCTCGCGCTTGTTGAAAAGGATGCCGATGGGCACCCGCGCCAGGAGAGCAATATCTTTTATGGCGGCCCGGAGGAACCGGGACAACTTGCCTTTGTCTTTCCCGGTCAGGGCAGCCAGTATGTGGGAATGGGCAGGGATCTTACCTGTATCTTCCCAGAGGCCATGCAAACCGTAGAAGATGTGAATCGTGCTTTCATATCCGATGGCAACGATGCATGTCTCAGCGACTACATCTACCCGAAACCGGGGCAGGAACAGACCACCGGAACCGATGATGCGGTCCGGTTGCGGCAAACCGATATCGCTCAACCGGCTATCGGCGCCATCAGCGTCTCCATGGCCGAAGTCCTTGGCATCTTTGGAGTAAAGCCGGATCAGGCCTGCGGGCACAGCTTTGGTGAGATCACCGCCCTTTGGGCGGCCGGTTGGATTGACCGGGACAGCTTCTTTCGTCTGGCCATCTCAAGGGGCCGGCTCATGGCCGCGGCAGGAAAAGAGAAAGGCACGATGCTTGCCGTCCATGCACCTCTCGACGAACTTGATGCATTGATCGATACATCGCTTCCCCAGGTGATTCTTGCCAATCGCAACCACCCCAACCAGGGGGTGCTGTCAGGATCGGTGGATGGGATTGCCGAAGCAGAGGATCTCTGCAAGCAGCGGGGATTCAGAACGACTGGGCTGCCCGTATCGGCTGCATTTCACAGCCCCCTGGTGCAGAATGCGCAAGCGCCTTTCAAGGCGATTCTCGATACGATCGATGTTCACCCCACGGACGTTGCGGTCTATTCCAATACAACGGGCAAGGCGTATCCGGCGGATCCGGACGGGATGAAGGATATTCTTGGGGATCATCTGTTGTGCCCCGTTGATTTTGTGTCCGAAATTGAAGCCCTTTTTGATGGGGGCGCCCGGACCTTTGTTGAAGTGGGCCCCCGATCGGTTCTCACCGGGCTGGTAAAAACCATTTTGAAGGATCGGCCGATCCATGCGATTTCGATGGATGCTTCATCGGGAAAGCAATCGGGCATGGCGGATCTGGCAAAAACCCTTTGTCATCTTGCCTCTCTGGGTCATCCCGTTGAATTGAAGCATTGGGAAGCATCGGTTGCCGGCACTCCCTTGCGAGAACAGAAGATGAGTATTCCCATCGGTGGCGCCAACAGCCGTCCCCAACCGCCTGCAGACCATCCCAGGCAGAAACCTGAGAGGAAGCCGCGACAAGAAATGGAAAAAAGACCCCAGCCCGATATTCCCGCTGCAACGATTTCGGTGACCGGTGATCCGGATAGAAGTCGTTCGAGATCCCATCCTGCACCTTCGGCGCCCTCCGCTAGCGTTCTTTCAGAGACCCTGAAGGTCGTGCAAGAGGGCCTGAAGACTATGGAGGTGCTTCAACGCCGCACGGCAGAAGCCCATAATCATTTCCTTGAGACCCAATCCGAGGCCAGCCGGACGTTACAGAAGATGATGGATCATGCTCAGCTGATGGTCAATGGATCTCTTGGCCCAGCCGATGGGTCATCGGCTAGCACCACCGATGGGTCATCGGCCTCTTATGATGGGTCATCGGCCAGCCCCACCGATGGCGATGCGCCATCGTTTTCAGGACTACCGGAGGGGTCCGTATCTTCTGCTTCAAGAAATATCCCCCCCGCACCCGAAGGCAGCGCATTGACAGCACCCCCGGCCGATGGATCATCGGCCAGTACCACCGATGGAGGAACGGCCGCGGAACAGGAGACTTCCTCAACGGGCCCACACACGGCTACGGCCCAGGCGCTTCTTTCCGTTGTGAGCGATTTAACCGGATATCCCGTGGATATGCTGGGACTTGAGATGGATATCGAGGCGGACCTGGGCATCGATTCGATCAAGCGGGTAGAGATTCTGTCCACCCTGGAAGAAAGGATGCCGGATCTACCCGTGGTATCGCCGGAGGTTATGGGAACGCTGAAAACCCTCGGTCAGATTATTGATTACCTTTCCTACGCAAGCCGTGGTGCGGAAGATAAGGGGCCGTCCGAAGCAGAGAACGCTGCAAATAGCGGACAGGATTCGGCGCGTAGCGAGGCCGGAAGAAACGAGCTTTGCGAGGCGATGCTTGCCGTGGTCAGCGACTTAACCGGCTACCCCGAGGACATGCTCGGTTTAGACATGGATATAGAAGCGGACCTGGGCATCGATTCGATCAAACGGGTGGAGATTCTATCCACTCTGGAAGAAAGGAGACCGGATCTACCCGCGGTGTCACCCGAGGTGATGGGGACGCTGAAAACCCTGGGCCAGATTATCGACTATCTTGCCGATGGTTCAGCAGACGATACCCACCGGGATGACGCCGGTGACCCGGACCTGCCGGTAGCGGCCAAAGCGGAGTCCAAACCCGATAGGGATCCGGAACCTGATGGGGAACCTG
>JAZFSW010000102.1:0-5546 GCA_036446375.1 Desulfobacterales bacterium
AGTTATGGCAGCCATTATCTGGTTTTCGGTGTCCGGTATACTTGCTCTCTATGGGCAACCGTATAAGATTGTAGCGATATTGCCATTTTAGTGTTCAGGGTTCAGCGTTCAGGGTTCAGGAAGGGAGTCCGAGAACTCTGAGTGCATGTATACGGATGCTGGGGAACTGAACGCTAATCAGAGAGAACACCGGAGAGATCATTGCCGGAAACACGTCGTCGATGGCCGACCGCGAGGGTAAGGGACGCACTGAACACTGAACGCTGAACACTCACAACTATGACACTCTATCGAAACATATCCGTTCTGATTCTAGCACTCATTCTTCCGGTGATCGGCAACCCAATGACTTCTCACGCCGAGATACCCTCCGAAAGTGCCGAGGCGTTGATAGCTCAGATACGAAAAGACACGGAATGGTTTGGGAGTTATGCTTCCCGCCTGATCGGACAGCCCGGTCACGACGAGGCGCTTGACGCGCTCTATCTGCGAGTAAAAGCCCTAGCGGGAACGTACGTGTGGCGCCATGAGGTTCCCTTTGTTGTGCCGCAGGTTTTGGAAGCCACACTGACGGTGAAAGACGGACCGCTGGCCGGTGCCCATCGCCTGTATCCGTTCTGGCCCACCGGACCACGGTTGAGCACCACGCCGGCGGAGGGGATCGAGGGATCGCTCGTATACATCGGCAGAGCGACTATCGAGGAGCTTCCTGCCCATGGCCTAAGGGATCAGATCGCTGTCATCGAGATGACCAACGGGGAGAACTGGCGAAATGCCTTGGCGTTCGGTGCCCGGGCGATCGTCTTTCTCGGCTCGAAAGGCGAAACCCAATGGGACATGCGTTCCCATGAAATGGTGGTTCCCCTCAGCGTTCCCCGCTTCTATGTGCCCGAAGGAGAATTGGCGCAAGTTCTTCGGAATAGGGAGAGGCGCTCCGGACATATTTTCTCACGTGGCCGTTGGCGGGAAGCGAAGGGAAAAAACATCTATGCCTTGATTCCTTCTCGTCATCCGGAGCGGCACCGGAAAGCCATGGTGATTGTGGTTCAGTCCGATGGCCCGGGCATGATTCCGGAACTGGCAACGGGTGCAGACGCGGCTGTGGATACAGCTCTGGCCTTGAGCCTGCTGAGGTACTTTGCAGATCGTCCCGGGGCGCACCCCCTCCTGTTTGTCTTCCTCGACGGCTATTCCCTCAACATGAAAGCGATTCGGTATATGCTCGGAGCGCTGGCGGTACCCCCGGATGACCGCAAAAAGAAAGCGCGTGAATTTGAATCCCTCCTCCGCAAATACAAAAGATATGCTTCGCTCGCAGCGGAACTGCGCGGAGATCCCCAGGCTGTTTTCAAAGTTCATCAATCGGCCTACAGAGAAATCCATTCATTCATAAAGGATGAGGCATCCATGGAGGTGCTGGCTGTCGAAAACGAGCTGGCCCCCCTTCGGTTGCATGCGTATTCGCTGGCCGATCAGACACCCGAAAAGCAGATGGTCGAACTGAGAATTTCCGAACTCGATTCACGGCGCATCGCATATAATGTCGCCAGAAAGCAGATGCTCGAGGGCCAGGGGCAGATCTTTGCCAAGAAGCTTCTCTCGTGGTCCGGGGCCTGGGACAGCGGGATAACCGCCGATGGCCTGATGCGGATCGAAGACCATGTTGTCGAAAAATCCCGCCAACTCTGGCAGCGAGCCCAGGCGCGGATTCTTGGCCAAGTCTCGGATGTCGAAGAAATCCTGGAAGAAAACCGTATCCGTGATGACATACAGGGGCAGCTTTCCAGAGCACTGAATCTTCCCCCCGAAGAGGAGATTCCCCTGTCTTTTGTTCTTGGTATCGACCTGTCAGATGCAGGAATCGCTGTTGGGCCGCAGACCGCCGGCAGGATGCTCCACAATCAGGGAGGATCCCATATGGTTCAATTCATCGAATGGCTTCTGAAGGTGGATTGGGCGGGCATGGGAGAATCCCTACCCCCGGGGTCCGTCAACGCATTGAGTTCGCAGGCCTGGACAACGGGCGATTCGCAAAACTCGTATGTAATTGGCGAACGGGGAATGATGACCTCCCAGGTGGCAAGCTATGGCGTACCCCACATGAGCTGGGCTACGCTGGACGGTTACCGGGCCAAGGTCGATACCCCCCAGGATCGTGTGGATCGTCTGAACTGGCAGCGCCTGATTCCCCAGATACATCTTACAGCGGAAGTCGTAAAGCGCCTGGCCAATGATGACACCTTTCAGCCAATTTCAGAAACCGGGGCAAAATGGGGTATGGTAAAAGGATGGGTGGTTGCACAGGCACCGGGAGAGCCGATGGCCCGGCTTCCCGTGAAGGGGTACCTCGCCTCCATTACCACGGGTCGGGCGGCCGGCGGCGGCGTGCAAGCCGGCAGGTACAATCCCAAATGGTGGGCCTATGGTGGGATAGGGATGCGCCGGCAGGAGTTTGCCTTTACCGGATGGGATGGCTACTTCTATACCCGTGACCTTCCGAGCAATCTATGGACTGAAATAGCCCAGGTGACCATGCAGGCCCATCAACTGGCCGAAGACGGCAGCATCATCGGTACCATCGATCTTAACAGTGTTCGAAAGGAAAACAGCTTCAACGCTCACCTCAGTTCAATCAAAGCCACCCCCCTTACCGGAACGGTTTTCCCCTGTGCGGAAATGAATGCATTTCATCTTTATGATCCTCGGTTCTTGATGGAAATGGGCGGGATAACTGTCACCGATGCAAACACGGGCAATATACCGAAGCGGCTGAATTTCGGTTTGCACGACGGCATCATGGGCGGCTTGATGGAAGCCCGTGTCCGGTGGCAGATTATACAACGAATCGGTATTACTGCCAATCGCCTGATGTTGCTCAACATGCAAGAAACGATAAGCGATCCTAATGTCAAAATCCGCGAAGCGTCATCCGGCTTCGGGGTGAAGGAAGTCCTTTCCCGCCATCCGGTGCACCAGGCCGCTTATGATATGTATGTCCTCGACGATCGTCGACTATCCGACTATCGGCGCGCCGGCATCAAGAGCGATGCGATCGAGACCATGCGGACCCGGACGAAAATGCTTCTGGATAAGGTCGATGAAGCGATTCAGGTCGATGACGGCAGCAAGATGTTCTATGCTGCATCCGGTGCGCTGGCAAATGAGGTCCGTGCCTATAGTGCGGTAAGGGATCTTGGCAACGATGTGGTTCGTGCCGTGGTTTTTCTGCTGCTGGTATTGATACCCTTTTCCTTTGCCATGGAAAGATTGCTTTTCTCCTCGTCCCATCCCTATCGCCAGATGACGTATACTGCCGTGATCTTTGCCCTGATGACAGGGCTGCTCTGGAGTTTCCATCCGGCTTTCAGGATTACCAGTCAACCGTTAATCATTATTATGGCCTTCGGCATCATTTTTATGAGTGCCATGGTCGTATCGGTCATCTTTCTTAAATTCAAATCGAATGTCGAGGAGATGAAAAGCGAACACGCAGAATCCAGTGGTGCCTCAACCTCCCGACTCGGACTGGTGTCGACCGCGATCAAGCTTGGACTGGCCAATATGCGAAAGCGCAAGCTTAGAACCGGTTTGACCGGCACTACCATTGTGCTGATCACCTTTGCCATGCTCTGCTTTACCTCGACCAGCACTTACATTGGGGAGAAGGACCTGACGCTGCAGTTGGACAAGCCACCGGCGTACACCGGTGTTCTGCTCCGACAGCCGTCCCAGCGGCGGATCCGCCGACGAGCGGAGCTTTACCTGAATAATATCATCGCCAATATGAATCTTCCGGGACCCGATCTGACAGATTATTCGGAACCCCCGGCGCTTAATCCGAAGGCGGATGTGACATACCGGTATTGGTGGCTGCAGGATCCCACCTATCGTTCATGGCGAATTCATGTAAGATCTCCGATCACCGGCAACCAGATATCCATCACAGCAGGACTCGGTCTTCAAGGCAATGAATCAGATTTCACACAGGTTCACACCGTATTGCCGAATTGGCGTCGTTTTGCCGAACTGGAGAGAACATTTGAAGCAACGCAGCAGGGAGGATGCTATCTTTCCGACGAGGCGGCAGGCAGCCTGGGTGTTCGGCCCGGTGACACGGTGGTAATTAGCGGACGATCGATGGAACTTGTGGGGACCTTCGATCCGGATCGGCTCGAAGACGTAGAGGATCTGGACGGTAGGAACCTTATGGTTATAAACTGGGGTGCCATGTCCGATACTCAGAAATGGCAGTCATTTGAAGGCGACTGGGACATGACGCTTCTTGCTACCGAGATTCAGAGTGGCGAGGGCCTGACCCGCAAAGAGAACGTGCCCTATGTCCCGGCAAGTCAAACGGTGATTCTCCCTGCATCGATGCTGAGAAATTTCGGGTTAACCAGCAACAGTCACCTGCGGACGATGGCTGTTCGGACAGACAGCGTGGAAGCGGCTCGGGCTGTGGCCGTTGAAGCCGGACAGCGTGTGGCATTTCCTGCGTATTACGGTTCACCCGAAGCGGGCGTTCGGATACTCGTATTTGTGCCGTTCCTGCCGGAAGCACCGAGGAGTCTCTGGATCCTCATGGTCCTTGCCGGTCTCATCATCTTCAATACCATGATGTCTTCCATTGCCGAAAGAAAAAACGAAATATACATCTATACCAGTATGGGCTTGGCCCCGCTTCACATCGGGGTTCTGTTTCTTGCAGAGGCGGTTACCTACGGCCTGATGGGTTCCATCTTTGGCTATATTGCCGGCCAGGGTCTGGCAACAGTTCTCGGCCACCTGGGCTGGATGGGCGGATTGAGTCTTAATTATTCGGGGACCCACGCTATTGCCACGATGGTGATGGTGGTTTGTATTACCATTGTATCATCACTCATCCCTGCCTATCGTGCCGGTCGTCTAGCGGTACCCAGCAATAAGATGCGATGGGCGGTTCCCGAGCCCGAATATGGGGTAATCAGCGATAAGCTTCCGTTTACCGTAACGGATAGAACCGCCAACGGAACGATCCTATACCTTAACGATTATTTCGATGCCCATCGTGATGGTGCGATCGGCTGTTTTATTGCCGATGAGTTGAGATTGACGGCGATGACCGTGGATAGTATGGATGATTCGAGTGGTAGCCTGCCGGTGATGAAGCTTCAGGCCACGGTTTCGCTTGCGCCGTACGATCTGGGTGTACGGCAGGGGGTTGAGATTACGGTTGCTGCGACCGATGCCACGGAGATATTTGAACTCGACATATCCCTGTCCCACGCGTCCGGCCAGCCGAACAACTGGAAACGACTAAACAAGACTTTTCTTGGGGACCTACGGCGCCAGCTACTGGGGTGGCGAAACCTGAAGGCCCGTCGGATGCTAACCTATATTGCCGATGCAGAGGAAAAGCTGGCGTTGATGCGTTGATTTTCGAAGATGATTGATCTATCCATAGCGACAAACGACGAAAGGGAGACACACTGAAGGCCGCCCAGGAGGAGCCCGAGGCATACAAGGACCACTCAGTGAAAGTAGCCGGGTATAACGCCCGTTTTGTG
>JAZFSW010000103.1:0-3387 GCA_036446375.1 Desulfobacterales bacterium
TCGTCTTCCGACACCTACGTAATCGAAACCAAGACGGCTCATCTGACCGGGTACCAGTGAGTTGCGGCCATCGAACAGGATTGTCGGTGCCTTCATGACTTGGACCACGCCCTCCCAGTCTGTGCCGACTATCTGAGGCCATTCGGTCATCAGTACAAGCGCCTGCGCATCCTTTGCACAGCTTTGAACATCAGCAGCGAAGGCTACTGACTCACCTAATTCCGCCCTGGCATTATCCATCGCGATGGGATCGTATGCATTGACCACTGCCCCCTGCTTCTGCAGAGCTTCGATGATTTTCAGGGATGACGCTTCACGAATATCATCGGTCTTGGGTTTGAAAGACAGTCCCCATATGGCAACCATACTGCCTTTGACTTCCAGGGCAGATTCCAGCCGTTCGTTTACAATGGTCTTCTGGGTCTCATTGATTCGATGGACAGCCTCGAACAGATCGGCATCGCAGCCATGCTGCTTCAAGGTGGATATCAGCGCCTTGACATCTTTGGGGAAGCAGCTGCCGCCGAATCCGATTCCCGCATGGAGAAACCGGGAACCGATCCGGCGATCCAGTCCCAGGCCACGTGCGACATCCTTGATATCGGCACCGGTCTTCTCGCAAAGATGGGACAGCTGGTTCATAAAGCTGATGCGGGTAGCCAACATCGTGTTGCCGGCGTATTTGATGATCTCTGCGCTTTTAATGGAAGTGACGATTATCGGCCGATCCGTTCGGGCGACAGACCGATACAGGGAGGTCATGATACCTTCTGCTTTTTCACTGTCTGTGCCGATGATGATCCGATCCGGATTCTCAAAGTCTTTGACCGCGGCACCTTCTCTTAGAAACTCCGGGTTGGAAACCACGTCAAAGGGGATCGCTTCCTCCTGGTTGTCTTTGATTATGGATCTTACAAGCTCGGCCGTTCCGACTGGCACCGTGCTCTTGTTGACGATGACTTTGTAGCCATTCATGTATCGACCGACATCTTTTGCCACGGCTTCCACAAAGGTCAGATCGGCTTCATCCTTTTCGTTTGGCGGCGTGCCAACGCAGACCATGATGATATCGGATGCCTCTACCGCCTTCTTGGCATCATCGGTAAACGTGATTCTGCCACCGGCAAGATTTCGTTTGAATATCTCATCCAATCCCGGCTCATAGATCGTCAATTCACCTTTGGAAAGCTTATCCAGCTTCGACTTGTCGATATCGAGACAGACCACATCGTTTCCCAGATTGGCAAATCCCACACCGGTAACAATACCCACATATCCCGTTCCTGCAATCGTTATTTTCATTCAGCTCACTCCTGTATAGTCATATAGATGTCTGCACCGAGCCTGGCTTGAAGAGCGGCCAGACTGATCGTGGAAGAAGCAACGTCAATCGGTTGGGGTTGCGCGGCTCGTTTCGTCTTTCGTATGAGGGTTGCGGCGAAAAACAACGCAAGCACGTCATTGGGCAACACAATCACGCTATGGCGCAACGCAACCTATTAACGAACACCGAGGCCCTAATGCAGCTTCATATAAGTGCTTGAGCTGCCTTCAGCCTCCGACCTTCAATCACACATCAACAATCATAAATCAACAATCGTAATAGGATCTATACCATTCCACAAACTGCCGGATGCCTTCATCGATGGATGTCCGGGGGGTAAAGCCCACATCCCGGGTCAGATCATCAATATCGGCGTAGGTTTCGGGGACATCACCGGGTTGAAGATCCATATATTTCTTTTTCGCTTTTCTGCCCAGGGCCGTTTCGATGGCGGCAATAAAGTCGATCAGCTCAACCGGGTTGTTATTGCCGATATTATAGATTCGATAGGGCGCGTAGGAGGTACCGGGATCCGGTGTATCACCATTCCAGGCCGCATCCGGTTCGGGGAGTCGTTCCAGCACACGGACAATCCCTTCGACAATGTCATCGATATAGGTAAAATCCCGCCGCATCTTGCCATGGTTAAACACCTCTATCGGCTCACCGGCCAGGATCGCTTTTGTAAAGAGAAAAAGGGCCATATCCGGACGCCCCCACGGGCCATAGACGGTGAAAAACCGCAGTCCGGTGCACCGGAGACCGTATAGGCTGCTGTAGGTATGGGCCATTAGTTCATTGGCCTTTTTGGTAGCCGCATACAGCGAAACCGGATGATCCACATTGTGGTGGATCGAAAAAGGCATCTTCGTATTGGCGCCGTAAACGGAGCTGGAAGAGGCATATACCAGGTGCCGGATCTCGTTGTGCCGGCAGCATTCGAGCACATTGATAAAGCCGACAAGATTCGCTTCCACATAGGCATGGGGGTTTTCAATCGAATACCGGACACCGGCCTGTGCGGCCAGATTCACCACACCATCGATCGACGATTTCTCAAAGAGGGCTTCCATGGCTTTAAGATCTGCGAGATCGATTTTCTCAAATGAGAAGTTTTCAGATCCTTCGAGTTGCTCGAGACGTCCGGTCTTCAGGTTTACATCATAATAGGGATTCAGATTGTCGATTCCCGTGACCCGGTATCCTTCATTCAGCAGGCGCCTGGACAGATGGAAACCGATAAAGCCTGCAGCACCGGTGACGAGAACATGTTTGAATGATGTGTCCATTATGTCCTTTCTTTCCCTTCTTGTGCATGACCCGTTGATGGGAATCTTGCCACAAAGGCACTAAGGCACGAAGTTGAACCGCAATGTGGGCTACTCTTCGTGCCTTAGTGCCTTTGTGGCTGCCCTGCTTGGCTCAGCCCTATACCAGTCAAATGTCAGCTTCAGCCCTTCTTCTACCGAATACTTCGGTGCAAACCCCATTTCCGATTGGATCCGATCGATACTGCCAACAGATTCTACGATATCACCGGGTCGCGAGGGGGCGTGGCGGGGCTCGATATTCGACCCGGACAAACCGCAGATCTTCTCCCAGAGGTCACCGATGCGGACAGAGCTGCCCGTGCCGACATTGAAGATCTTGCCACCGATATCGGTCGTCTCTGCTGCCAGCAGGTTCGCTTTCACGACATCTCCAACGAAAATAAAATCCCGGTATTGCTGACCATCGCCATAGATTACGGGTGGCTCTTTCGAAACCACAGCATTCATGAACAGGGAGATGACGCCGGAATAGGGGGACGATGGGTCCTGCCTGGGACCGTAGACATTGAAATACCTTAAAGATACCGTCTGGAGCCCGTAGACCTGATAGAAGGCCTTCATGTAATATTCGCCAATTATTTTGGCCACGGCATAAGGCGACTCAGGTTCAGGCTTCATGTCCTCTTTTTTGGGGAGCTGGGGATTGTTGCCGTAAACAGCCGCTGAACTGGCTGTAACCACGCGTTTTATCCCGGCCTCTTTTGCGGCCATCAAGACATTCATTGTGCCGGT
>JAZFSW010000104.1:0-5200 GCA_036446375.1 Desulfobacterales bacterium
TGAAGATCGTCCTGTTCCATCACAATATTTCCCCGGGACAAAAGATCGATAACCGCTCGAGCCTGGGAAGAACGATACATGTGAGAGCCGGAAATGCTCAGATTCGATTTCCCCCTGGCAACAATAATGCCGCAGGGCATGTCATCCTGTTCGTCGTAATCCCGAAGGATAAATGAGCTGTAGTGCAGTGTGGCTTGATCGGTTCTTTCTACAATGAAATCCGGGCTGATCCGGGGGCCAAATACGGCCCAGGTGGCACGCCCCAGAGCCCGTGCCGATGACATATACACAGACATATAGTCCGTATTGGGCCCCCCGTCGGCCATCAACGGATCCGGCATGTCTTCCCTAAAATCAAACAGGTCACGATCGATAATCTGGGAGGAAGGTACACCCAGGACATCCAGTGCTGCAATCCCCTCCTGCTCATTTGAACGAGAGGCAACAACAGCCAGGAATGCGCCCCTTTTCAGTGCGGCTTTGGCAAAGTCCAGGGCATAGGCATCCGCCCCCCATATGAGACCTTTCCGCCCGGGCAACAGGCCGATCTCATTGAAAATCTCATCCGGTCCATTGTCCCTGAAGACCAGCTGTTTCTGCCGCATCCATACCCATCGGGCATCCATCACATACCGCCGTTTGTCGTAGAAGAAGGTCTCCTTGTATTCCCCCTTCAGACCTCTTCCCGTGGCGCCGAAAAAGGCAAGACGACCGTTATCGGAGAGCACCGATGTCAACAGCGGAAAATTCTCCCCGCCGGTATGCTCAAAAACCTTATCGACCGGTTTTCCATCGTTGGCCGCGAGAACCGCCTCCCGAAAGGGCGCCGTTGCGTCCATCCATTGATCGCAAGGAACGGTTTCCGGAATAACGCCGAAGACCTCGGCCGGGATCTTACGACGATCGATAAATGCATCCGCGATGCCCCGGTCGATAAGGGCCTGCCCCAATTCGGGGTTTGATCCCATGAGGATCACCCGTGCACCAAGGGTCTTTGCGATCTGAGCACCGGCAAAGCTCGTGCCCTTGCCCCCGCCCATAAGAAGCACCGAGTCGCCGGGGGAAACAGCCAGCCGCTCCACAATAGCGCGATATGCCGTTCCATAAGTAAGCAGCATGGCTGCCAGTCTCTCCGGACTGTATTCCTTTAACCCATCGGGAACCGGCAGTGCCCGTCCTTCATCAACGAGGGCAAACTGGGCGTTGAACCCGTCATGGGTTTCATAGCCCCGAATTGCACTTTGATCGGTCCATGCATCGAGGATAACCGCATCACCGACCTTAACGCTCCTGACGCTGGGGCCGGCATCAACAACAATGCCTGCTGCATCGCTTCCGGGGATATGAGTGGTGTCGCCATCGCCCCGGACAAACACGGGAACCGGTAGTCCCAGGGCGGCAAAATTCGTATTGAAATTGGGTCCGGTTGCAAGAATCGCCACAAGAATCTTATCGGCATCTTCCCTGTGAAGGGCCGGAACCGGGACCTCTTCAAACCGGATGGCATCCGATGGCGGCCCATACATATCCCGATGGATAACCAGCGCCCGCATTCGCTGCGGAAGGTCCTGGGTAATCGTCGGCGTCAGGCCCAGCGGCCATATTGTCTTATCGGAATCGGTCATAAAAGCTCCTTTTCTATATCGTTTTTTTCAACTCCCACGGGTACATATGCTGTCATCGGGTTTCTCCTTGTCTGCGTCACCATCGCAGGTGCAGTCGTTATTGGCAAGGACCAGTACTACCTGGAGTCAATCTGATCGGAAAAGACACAGTACTTTGGTTTGCGCCTAGTCGGCTTGAAGGAAAGCAGGTGTCGGGTGTCAGGTGTCAGTAAGGGCCTCTAAAGAGCTTTCCTGACACCTGAACACTGACACCTGACACCTATTTCTTAGATGTAGTCCTATAGGTTCGTCACGTTCAATCAGCGCTTCGAAGGAAGCTCAACGGTCGCAGTTCCGAAAGCAGTGGTCAGCCCGGATTGGTTTTGATTCTCAACGTAAACCTCAACCAGGTGCTTACCATCCTCGACATACTTCTTCTTCACTTCACCCCGTACCGTATTGGTATCGCCAACCACATTGGGATGCCGAATCGAGGCGTTCAGCGTCTCAAGGGTACCATCATCACCCATCCAGTCCGTAACGATCTGACTTAACCAGCACACCCTTTGCGGGCCAAAGTCAAACTGTCCCGGCATGTTCCGACGTTTACGTGCATGCTCTTCATCAAAGCGTCCGCCGCCGCCAAGATCAGCAGAACCCTCCGCTTCAAGATACGCCCTCGGGGTTCGACCGGTACCCAGAACACCATGGGTAAAAAGAAACAACTCGGTGACCGTATAGGTTCCTTTCTTTAAAGCGGGTATCTCCTCACCTTCGGCTACATCTTCCCAGTGACGAATATCGCCACCCCGCCGTGTTCTCTCCCATACCAGAGGATCTGCCGCTTCCTGAATGACCTGAGGTTCCCCCGATTCCCCGGCAGCATCGGCTGCCTTTGGTTGCCTGTCGTATTCCATGGTTCGCCCGGTATTTTCGTAGCGCGCCATCAGTGTCTGAACCGTCACAACAACTTCCTTACGTTGATTCGTGTAGGTTACAAACCCCGTATTGAATGCAATGGCACCGATTCGTTTGCTCTCCTTCCGGGTCGTCGGCCCAACCTGCTCCCGGCAGGTAATCCGGTCCCCCTGCCAGACCGGCCGATGAAACTTGATTTCAGCACCGGCATAGTTCACCGGCAGGTAGGTGGTGGATACGCGGGCACGATCAATGGCACCGGTTTCACCGGCGATGACACCGAGACTCACACCATAGAAGAAAGGGGGAGGTGCGGTGATCATGCCATAGCGGCTCTTGCCGGCATAGGCCTCATCTCGCCATAGCGGATTATAGTCGCCAACGCCATCGCCGAAACGACGAATATTGTCCAGGTTCGCCTCTTTCATCGGGCGATAGGGTAACACCTCGCCAATGCCCTTCCTGTATTCGGCTTCAAACTCCTCAATGCTTGAGATTAGTTTATTCTCTGCCATGGTGTGCCCCTCGCTTGGTCCATTGGTAGCCTCAGAAACGTTCTTTTGCGACCCCGAAATATCGCAAAAGGGCTCTGGTATGTCAAGGAAAATCAAGCCCTGTCAATGGCTGTCATATGCTCGAGAATACCGGCCAGTCAGGGCTGTCAAGCATCTGGGATATGGCACTGCGGACCATCCTCATCGGATGAGTGGATGCTTTCAGTTCAAGGAGTGAAATGATGAGACAGGGATATCTGACGTATCCTAAAGGTGAGATAAGAACGTGGAGAAGGATCAGGAATAGAAGCCCCCTTTGTAAGCGAGAGCTCTTTGCGAAATTACGCTGCCACCTTTGATTCCGCATCCATTGCAACCGGAAGCGTAATGGTAAACAGGGTTCCTTCGCCGATAACACTATTTACCTTTATCTCCCCATGATGCTGTTTGATGATAGCGTTGCTGATGGAAAGCCCGAGACCCGTTCCCGCGCCCGATTTCTTGGTTGTGAAGAACGGATCAAAAATTCTTTCGAGGGATGCCTCTGGGATACCACTGCCCGTATCCCGTATTTCAATCATGACCCGGTCACCCTCCATACTGGTGGCAATATAAATTTCCCCCTTGCCTTCGATGGCATGGCAGGCATTGACCAGAAGATTCATAAACACCTGGTTTATTTTACCGATATAACATTCCACGGGGGGAATGTCGCCATAGGCTTTCTTGATCTCTATCCGGTTCTTGTATTCGGAAATCATGATACTCAGGGTGACGTCGATGGCGCCGTTCAGATCCGCGTCATCGATTTCGGCAGCATCGAGTCTGGAAAAACTCTTCAGGTCCTGGATGATGGTCTTCATCCGGTCCCCTCCCACCTGAGACCTGTCGATCATATCGATAACCCGTTTGGTAATGTAGTCGTACCGCACTTCCTTTTTCCGCTCGTCTATGATTTTCCGGGTTTCTTCGGGGATATCGAGCTGATCGTAGCTATCGATCAGCTCGATGATCTTTGTGGAGAACTTCTTCATGTTTCTTAGATTGGCATATATGAACCCGAGAGGATTGTTCAGTTCATGGGCGATACCGGCAACCATTTCACCGAGCGAAGCCATTTTGGCGCTCTGGACCAACTGGGACTCAATCTGCTTTCGCTCCTCAAACTCTTTCTTCAGCCGGGTGTTGATGACTTCAAGCACGATATGTGTGATATCATGTTCGTCCCACGGCTTTGACACAAATTGATCCACCGATCCCTCGTTGATGGCATCGATGACCACCTGTATATCGGAAAAGCCGCTGAACAAAATCTTTCCCACATGCGGATACGATTTCTCTATCTGGGCAAAAAGCTCCGTGCCGGTGGTGCCGGGCATGCGCTGATCGGACATGACCAGCGTGATTTCGCGTTTTTCGAGGATATCCAGTGCATCGGCGGCGTTGACTGCCGTGTGGACCTCATATTTACTGGAGAAGGTGTCATAGAGAGCATCGAGGATATCCTGTTCATCATCGACAATTAAGAGCGAATACTGTTTTTCCGCCATGAAAGCGTTCCTCCCACTGGAGTTTAATTACCCAGTTGCTGCAAATATGATCTGCCCTGTTCGAATGCAGCGATATACCTCTTGGTAGATCATCCCGCTGATTCGAAGGCTATGTTTGTTGCGAAAACCGGTGCTTGATGTCACAACGCAAACAATGTCTCTAACCGGTTACCCTCTTTGCTTGAAGTCTCTTAGGCACTTCTCGATCTGCTCTTTCGAAACATATCCCGACATGGCCAGGATCTCACCTATTCTTATCGCAATCTGTTCCTGTATCTCCAGGACCTCATCAACGTCATCTGGAGATATTAGACCCAGCGCTTCGGCTACTTCGCCAAATGGCTTCCCGGCGTGCTCTTGTTCGGTCATGGCCTTGAGCACTACATCTATCTGCTTGTCTTCCAGTATGCCCAGTTCAAAGGCAGATTCCCCAAACTTAAAATGGCCGGTAGTCTGCTGAGATAGAGCACGCTTGAGCTGTTCTTCAGTTATTATATGGTTTTCTATCAGAAATTCCCCAAATCTGCCTACCATATCTGCCTCCGCTGTATCGGACATTGTGTGACCTGATTCTTCAGCCATGAAGAGCAAGCTCAACGGGTGTATGCTATCCTTCGATAGATCTTTGCGGTTC
>JAZFSW010000105.1:0-2360 GCA_036446375.1 Desulfobacterales bacterium
GGGTCTTGGCATAGATGGCCCGGCATCGATCCACCTCAGCTTTTGCCACGGCGACCTGATCCTCATCGTAGCGGTTTCGCAGCAGGTTCAGTTCTCCCCGGATCATCCTGAGATCTGCCTCGGCAAGCCTTTCGTGATGGATGGCCTCTTCCATGTCCTGTTTCGAGATCAACTTCATGGAATACGCCCGTTGCCGCTGTTGGCTATCGTGAGCCGCCTTTTCAGCCTGTATTTCATAGCGGCCGACCCGAGTCCTGGCCAGCTCAAGCTCTTCAGGTTTGGGTCCTTTTCGTGCAATCCGATACTGTGCTTTAGCCGCATCCAGGCTGGCACGGGTCTCATCAATTTCTCCGGAGACTCTCTCTTCGGCTGACAGTATGCGGCTTTCCGATTTGGCAATGGCGATTTTCAGTTCGGCGACTCTAAGAGCCGCCGCATCAACTTCAAGTTTTCGTTCCCTGTCTTCAAGAACAAAGAGCACATCTTCCTTGCTGACCCACTGCCCCTCTTTGACTATCATCTCTCTGATTATGCCACTGACCTGTGGTTTGATGTCTACCCACTTCCGGCACTTAACCACCCCCTTTCCACGCGCCGTCACATCAATGTCGAAAAACCACAGAACGGCAAACGCCATGACAATAAACAGCATCATGAGCCACAGGAAAAGGTGCAACAAACGATCGATAACAACAAATCCAAACTTGAATCGCATGGAACCCCCCTCAAAAGATCGGCAATCGGTTGTGGTAAAAGCCCGCCATCTGCTTCGCCAAGGGCTGAGGCGGGCGGGGCTGCTCGTATCGTCCGTAGGTCGCGGTTGCGTCAGATTGTTGCGTTGTTTCGCTTAGTGTCTTTCTGTATCGCTATCTTTGCGCTGCCCGAATTTCGACCAGGCTACCGATAGCCTATACAATTGGCGGCTAGTCTTGTCATAGATATCGATCAGATCGTTATATGTCTTGGCGTCGACACGCGCGGGATAGAGATCTCGGGCTTGGCTTATCGAAACAATGGTCTCGTTGGATTCCGCCATTGCATCGTCAAGATATTTCTGGAATCCTTTTTTCTGGTGCCTTTTGGCATGCCCTTCAGCTATTAACCTTGGGATTGCTTTCGACGAGCGACGGAGTTGATCCTTAAGGTCATATTCTTCTTCCTTGGGTAATCCCGGTAGAATCTGTCTAAAAACTGTCAGCATCGCATCGTATGAGTTCCGATACACATCCCGATCATGAAAGCTTCTTATGGGTTGTTTTTCCATAACCGTTCCTCGATCGCACTCAAACCTTCAGATCAGGGATATCGCTATCATGTTTTTCGTGGTTACCCACAACCCTTTCCCCCTTACCGAAACGAGCGGCCTCGCCCGTCTCGTCGGTAGGCGAAGCAGATGACGGGCAATTAACCCCAACCACTCGACGCAACCTATCTTCCCAACCTGTGGATTATGTTTCCGGCACCTTCGTGTAAAGCCGATAGTAGTAGCCCTTTTCTTCCAGAAGTGACTCATGATCGCCCTGTTCTACAATTATCCCATCCTGCATGACGAGAATGATATCCATGTCCTGAACGGTGGAGAGCCTGTGGGCAATAACGAATGTGGTTCTGCCCTGGGTCAATCGTTTCAATGCTCCTTGTATCAGGAATTCGGTCTGTTGATCGACAGCCGATGTGGCTTCATCCAGTATCAGGATCGGGCGATCCAGGAGAAACACACGGGCCATGGCCACCCGCTGGAGTTCACCACCTGAAAGCGTGACGCCCTTTTCACCAACCGCGGTGTGGTAGCCATCCGGCAGCGCAGAAATAAAATCGTGGCAATTGGCAGACCGCGCAGCTTCAATGACCTGTCTCTTATCAAAGCCCTTCCGGCCGCAGGTAATATTGTCCTCAAGGGTGCCAACAAACAGGTGAGGCATCTGCATGACCAGACCGATCTGAGAGCGCAGATCATTCAGGGACATATCACGGATATCGATGCCGTCAATGGCGATCGATCCACTCTGGGGGTCATAGAAGCGGGGAATTAGGCTGACCAGTGTAGATTTTCCACTGCCGGTTTCCCCGACGATGGCCACCTGCTTCCCGGCGGGAATATCAATGCTGACATCCCTGATCGCCGGCCGATCAGGCTCATAGCCAAAGGTGACCCGGGAAAAGACCACATGTCCATCTACGCGATTGATCGTAACAGGCTTGACCGGATCTTGAACCTCGGATTGCACATCATAGACATCGTAGAACCGCTTGGTATGGACAAGAACTTCCTGGATGGGCACCATCAGGCCGACGATGCTGGTGAGGGGCGTATACAGATAGCCGATAAAGGCGGTAAATGCCAGCAACTCACCAACGGT
>JAZFSW010000106.1:0-3993 GCA_036446375.1 Desulfobacterales bacterium
GACCTGTGTGTGTCCGCCGGATTTTCCCATATGTGTTTGCGACACCAAGGCACAGATTCGATCCTTGACAAAGAAAGCGTTGCGACCGACCAGAGAAGAGATTGCGTCCAATCCCATGGCGAGAAGTACACGGTTAAGGGCCTTTGAGCGCTTGGCTGAGGCAGCCTAGGGCAGGGCTGTGTGGCCGGCTCACGACTGCCGTTGATTTGGAGCGATGACGCGAAAATCCAAAAAGAGAAGCCGAAACAAGAAAATGGCGAGTGTCTGGCTGACGATCATGATTGTCTTTATTGGAGAGCTCTTTTTCTATACCTGGTGCAGGGTTCAGTATATTCAGATGGGTTACGACATATCCGGCAGGGCGGATGAACAGAGAAGCTTGGCGATCCTTCAGCAGAACCTAAACATCGAACTGGCCCGGCTTAAGTCGCCGGAACGGATTGAGAAAATCGCCCGGCTGCAATTGGGGTTGATCGCCCCTACCGAGGAACAGATCATCGTTGTCCCCTAGAGGAATGCCATGAAGACCGGTGGTACAGAAAACATCGTTGGCCGGACGATCACTATCGGCATCTTCTTTTCTCTTCTGTTGGCCGTTATTGGCGCCAAGGCGGCGTATCTACAGATCTACCGTGGTGACTGGCTGGCCAAAGCCGCCGCGCGGCAGTATAAACGATCCGTCGTTACCCCGGAAAAACGGGGGACGATTTACGATACGAAACACCGGGAAATGGCTGTAAGCATTGATATGATGTCCATTGCCGCTTTCCCGCAACAGATCGACGATATCCATGATGCCTCCCAGAAACTTACACAGCGCCTGAAACTCAACGATGGTGTGCTGTTCAAACAGATGTTATCTGACCGGAAATTCGTATGGGTGAAACGTCACGTGACACCGCGTGAGGTAGAAAGTGTAAGGGGCCTGAGCCCTGAGGGTATCACGTTTATCACTGAACACAGCCGGTTCTATCCCAACAAGATGCTTGCCTCCCAGTTGCTTGGATTTACCGGTGTGGATGGGGATGGCCTCGAGGGGATTGAGTATTATTTTGACCGATACCTCAGGGGCGAAACGGGAAAACGAACCGTTATAAAGGATGCGCGAGGACGGGGATTTGGGCTGGCCACCACGGGTGATCCGGGAGCCCGGGGCCATGACCTTATCCTGACCATCGATCAGACGATCCAGTATATTGTCGAAAAGGAATTGGCTGCAGCGGTGGGCGATGTTTCAGCCAAATCCGGGATGGTGGTGGTCATGGACCCACAGACCGGTGCGATTCTGGCACTGGCCAATTATCCCTATTTCAATCCGAATGCATTTGGGGAGTACCGTCGGGATGTCTGGCGGAATCGCATTATCACCGATCCTTTCGAGCCGGGATCAACAATGAAGATCTTTACGGCAGCTGCCGCTCTAGCATCAGGGCTTGTGGATTCGGATACGCTCTTTTTCACCGAAAACGGCGAATACAGCATCGGGGAAAACATCATACACGACAGTCATCCCCACGGCTGGTTGACGCTGGATGAGATCGTTAAGCTGTCCAGCAACATCGGTGCCGCAAAAATCAGTGAGACGATCGGTTCCGAATCACTCTACAGGACATTGACCGATTTCGGTTTCAGACAAAAGACCGGCATTGATTGCCCGGGAGAAACGGCAGGCGCCCTGTTGCCCCATCATCGCTGGTCAAAGCTGGATGCCGCTGCCATAGCCTTTGGTCAGGGGATATCGGTCTCGGCCATTCAGCTGGTCAGGGCCGTGGCTGCCATTGCCAATGGAGGCACCCTCATGCGCCCCTATGTTGTACAGGCAGTGTTGGACTCGAATGGGGGCCTGGTCAAACGGTTTGGTCCCGAGAAGATCAGACAAGCCCTGTCACCGGAACTGGCCGCCCGGATTCGTTCAATGATGGAATCGGTCGTCGATGTGGGGGGAACGGGTGTTCGGGCTGCGCTTGATGGATATTCTTCCGGGGGCAAGACCGGCACCGCACAGAAAGCGGATAAACGGGGCGGATACGCAGAGAACAAATATATCGCATCCTTTGTCGGATTTGCACCGGCGAAGAGACCGGAGATAGCGATACTTGTTGTTATCGATGAGCCCCAGGAACAATACTATGGCGGCACGGTCGCTGCACCTGTATTCAAACAGATCGCACTCAAGACACTGGATTATTTGAATATTCCACCCCGGCGCGAGAAGGAGCAGCTCACCGTGTCATTGGGCCTCGGTGCCACCGGATGAAGCTATCCGGGATATTGAAAGCCCTTCCCGATCCCGGTGTCAGATTCGTTGGGACGGTGGATCCATCGGCACGGCCTCACGGTGTGACCGTCGATGCAGATGATCCGGATATCAACTCGATTCACTATCAATCTCAAACGGTTCAACCCGGCGGGCTATTTGTCGCTCTTCCCGGCTTGACGGCCGATGGCCATGACTATATTCACGATGCGCTGGCAAAGGGTGCCGTGGCTATTGTTACCCAGCATACCCGATATGATGGGGATGACCCGGAAAGATTCCTGTGCAACGGTAGACCTGTCCCGGATGGGTTCTGGCATATCCATGTCGATGACAGCCGAAGGGCGCTTGCGCCGATATCCGCTGCATTTTATGGCGACCCTTCCGAGACGATGTGTATTATTGGCATTACTGGAACCAATGGGAAGACCACAACGGCGTGCCTTATCGAAAGTATACTCATCACAACCGGTATGCGTCCCGGTGTTATCGGAACCTTGAACTACCGGTATGGTGACAGGATCTTTGACAATCCAATGACCACACCTGAAGCGCCGGATCTTCAGAAGATACTGGCTGAAATGCAGGTTGCCGGTATCTCTCACGTTGTCATGGAGGTTTCATCCCACGGTATCGATCGGCACCGGGTGGACAACTGCTATTTTGATGTGGGGGTGTTCACCAATCTGAGCCAGGATCATCTCGACTATCATGGGGATATGGACACTTACTGGTCCTGCAAGAAGGGGTGGTTGACCGATCATCTGCGCACCGGTCCTAAACGCGATCGGGCCACTGTTGTTTTGAATTGCGATGATGCCCGGGGAAAAGAGCTGTCTGAGAGGCTGTTAAATCAAGGAAGCCAATTGCCCTGCATCACTACCGGGCGAGCCGAAAATGCCCAGGTCCGACCGGAGGATCTGGCTTTTGATCTGAAAGGTATCGGGGGGACAATAGCCACACCGAAGGGGCCGTTTGAATTCAAATCAGCCCTGGTGGGAGAGCACAATATAGACAATATTCTCAGTGCTGTCGGTGCCGGTGTTGCCATGGGTATTCCCCCGGAAAACGTGAAAGCCGGCATCGAAGCGGTGTCCATCGTTTCCGGGCGCCTTGAACCCATTGCCAACGACCGGGGACGTTTCGTCTATGTGGACTATGCCCATACACCCGATGCCCTGGCCCATGTATTGACAGCGCTACGCTCCCTGGCATCCGGCAGGCTCATCTGCATCTTTGGATGTGGCGGCGACAGGGACACGGACAAACGGTGGCAGATGGGTGAAATATCGGTGGGCCGGTGCGACCTTTCCATCATTACGTCGGATAATCCCCGAACCGAGGATCCCGGCATGATTATCGATCAGATTTGTGAAGGGGCAGACCGAGTGAGCAGCTACCGATATCAGCCGGCAGAGCTGGCCAAGGGATTTATCTCAAGGGGCTATGCCGTCGAGCCGGATCGAAAAATGGCCATCGTCCTGGGTATTGCTGCATCCCGATCCGGCGATACGATCCTCATTGCGGGTAAGGGCAATGAAACCTATCAGATTATAGGGGAACGGCGGTACCCCTTTGACGATAGAGAGGAAGCAAGGAAGGCGCTGGCCGTTGATGATGGTTCGTGCCAACCATCCGGTTTTACCGGGTGAGGTGGTTCAAGCCGCCGTGATTTTTCACATGGTATCTCGATGAACAGACCGATGAAGTGGACAACAGAAGATATCCTTCGTGCC
>JAZFSW010000107.1:0-3793 GCA_036446375.1 Desulfobacterales bacterium
TGACAGCGAATGATCATCTTGTCGTCCGACCCCCACTTCCTATGCTGATTCTGGCTGCCTTTGGCCGTATCGTACCAAGGTTCCTTGTTCATTTTCAGGTCAAAACCGAACAGGACCCAGATGACCAGATGAGCAGCCACAAGAGTGATTGTATCCTCGGGGGCAGTATACAACCGTAACACTTCACCGCCGTCATTCAGCTGATGGTAACCGTCGGAGCTACCATGGATATTAGCCAGATTCGGAACAATGCGGTTTGGCCGGTCTTGCTGGTGCTTGTCGTTGGCTGTGCATTCCCCATGCAACAGGTTCAGCCGGAAACAGAACAGTGGCTTGCCGGGGACCACCACATCCATTCTCGCTACAGCATCAAATGGAATACGGATACAGATCCACCGACGCCGGTCATCGGCGGCGATGCAATCTATCCCATCCCCATGAACGCGCTCATGGCCAGACGCTTTGGCCTGTCATGGACGGTGGTGACCGACCATGGCACAGCAAGTCACGCCAAGATCAATCTTGAGCGTGCATATCCCGAATTGGTGCTGTCACGTGAATTGGTACCCGATCTCATCCAGTTTTACGGCATGGAACTCAACTCACCGGGTGCCGACCACAGCAGCATAATCATCCCCTACGGCCCGGATGAGGCACAGCAGTTATACGTACTGGAGTCCACCTTTGACAGTAGTGAGATCTATCCACCTGATCCAGCCAGGAAAACCGAGGAGAAGATGCTCGAAGCACTGAGGTTTATGCAGACCATGGATCGGCGGCCAGTTGTCATGGCCCATCACCCCTCCCGGTCGGCGAAAGGTTTGGGAGAATACGGCCTTTACCAACCATCAGAACTCAGACGCTGGAATGATGCCGCACCCCAGGTGGCGGTGGGTATGGAAGGCGCTCCGGGACACCAGGCACTGACGCTGAATCCTGACGGATCAATTAGACCGCAGTATCCACGCACCCCCTATCAGGTCCCGCCGTTCAACGCGTTTCCGACCATGGGTGGATTCGACCAGATGACCGCGCGTCTTGGCGGATTCTGGGATTCGATGCTTGGCGAGGGGCGGCGCTGGTGGATCAGCGCGAATTCGGATTCCCACAGACACTACACGGAGGGCGGCGTCGACTTCTGGCCGGGGGAGTATTCAAAAACTTACGTCTTTGCAGAGAAGACCCATGATAGCATCCTGGAAGGGCTCAGGAACGGCAGATCGTTTGTCACCACCGGTGATCTGATCTCGGAGCTTTACGTTTCCGCTGGGGACGGCACCAACCGTGTCGCGATCGGCGGCAAGCTTGCTATTTCGGCAGGCTCGGACGTTGAGGTGACGATCAGAGTCAGGGATCCGAACACACCGAACCTTCATGGTATCAATGCGACGGTGAAGCGGGTCGATCTTATCGTCGGTGCCATCACCGGAAAAGCTACCGATACTTCAACAGACACACACGATTCCACCAGGGTGGTGAAGCGGTTTGCCAAAGGAGACTGGCAGCACCAGGGCGAGTACCTGACCATGCGCCATACCATTGAAGACGTGACGACGAAGCTCTACCTTCGCGTTCGCGGGACCAATACCGAGCAACTTGAGCCGCAACCGGACGGCCCCGGTGAGGACGTGTGGGCGGACCTGTGGTTCTACTCAAATCCCGTTTTCGTTTCACCCTGATACTGGCAGATGCGGAGTTTGTGGGAATCAACAGCGTCGTACGGTCGAGAATTGATTAACCCTGATGTTGCATTGGAATTCGCCTTGACCTCCAGGTAAGACGCGAACACAATGGGTTTGCAGCAGAATCGACGCATGATCTGGAATCCATAAGGAGTGAATTCCTGTGGAACATCACACCTGTACGGTATCGTATTGAAATGCGAAGCATTTCACACAATTCCCAGGCGATTTTATGCAACGTTGAGGTTAACACTGTTTGGTAGAGGTCCTGCACGATGAGAGTGGCCGACTCTTGACTTGCACATTTTATCCCAAATACTAGATCCCGGCTACCCCAACATCCTCTATTGGGGTTGAAGGCTCAGGACAATACGTCCGGGGCCTCTCATTTCGCATTAAACTTCCCTCCTAGAATGTTCTCCTTGAGCCCGAAAAGCCTATTTGAGGCCGTTCTCGGCCCTGTTGCCGAGGTGCCTCGGTATTGAATCCGTTGGTTGGCATGGCTCGACCCCATGGATATGCTCCCACCGAGTATGGATCTATCCTGAATAGTGGCATCCATGGGCAGATAAGGACAAGGTATTCCTTGATATCAAAAACAGCAATGCGACGAGGGACACGGTGGGCCATTGCATCTTATCGGTAGGCTTCTTGGGGGGCGGGGAAAAATAGAGATATTCTCTGTTTGTCTGTGTAAAGATCCAGCGAATTTATTTCCTATATATATGAATACTTCCAAAAAGTCAAGCCTTATTTACCTGATATTACAGAATAAAATTGACACATCCCTCTTGACACCTGAAACAATCACTGCTATATCACCCGGCACACTTTCCCGATTGTATACATCATTGGCCTCGAAAAACCGCGACTAAAGCGAAAAGGATAGGCGCCCCCGGAACAGGGGAGCTTTAGGCAGACAGGCACGATCAAATCACTGCGGCTATGAAACCCAATACATCACCGACGCCCATCGTGGCGGCGACTCTATCTGAAAATCCGAAACCCGATCTGAAAAGAAAATACCCATCAAGGTGCAAGAGGCGAACCACGGATAGAAACCCTATAACCCAGGAGACGATAGCCTATGGCCCAAGCAACCAAGAAAGCAGCTGAGCGTACAAAGAAAGCAGGAAACAGCAAAGACAGATGCAGGATCACCACCGAGGAGAAGAAAGTGCCCCGCAGTTCCCTTGCCCTGGTGGCAGAATCGCCTGCATCTACAGCCCAACCCGTAAGCCATTCAGATTTCGGCCCGGTAACCGATCCGGTCAAGATGTATCTGAGGGAAATGGGATCAGTAACCCTTTTGAGTCGCGACGATGAAGTAGCCATCGCCAAAGAAATCGAAGCAGGCGAGCAGGAGGTGCTGGGGGCGCTTATCGACACCACGGCAGGCATATCATGTCTTTTCGAAATGGGAGAGCACATCTGCAAAGGAACCCTCTACGCGAATGACATACTGAGAAATACCAATGAGGGCGATACCGCCATTGACGATGACCTTCAAACAAAGAACTTCCTGAAGACCATATGCAGGATTCAGGAACTGCATGATGCAAACAGCGGAAACCGGAAACAACTGCTTTCTTCAGAGTTAGACACAAAGACCCGACCGCATCTCATGCGGAATATCGCCCGCGGAAACAAGAAAATCTTTGAATTGCTTGTCGAGTGGCGGTTTAGGACCAGTGTTGTCGATAAAATCGAATCGGTTGTCCGCACCCAGGCCGAGTGGTTTGTCACCATGGATCGCTTTCTTTCTCTAACCGCGGAAACCCTTGGTGCGTCTGTTACGGAACTGAAGGCCAATCTCAAAGCAAAAAGCCGATTTGAAAAGTGGGCGAAGCCGCGATGTGATTTGAATAAGGAAGAATTGGGGCTGATCTATACGGAACTCAAACGGACTCGGAAGCAGATTGATGAGAGGGAGACAGAAATAGAGGCAAAAGGCCGGTCTCTGAGAAAGATCATTGCCACAGTCGATAAGGGACATCTCAGATCAGAGCGCGCCAAGGGAGAACTGACTCGGGCCAATCTGCGTCTGGCCTTCAGTATTGCCAAGAAGTACACCAACAGAGGTCTGCAATTCCTGGATCTGATCCAGGAGG
>JAZFSW010000108.1:0-10268 GCA_036446375.1 Desulfobacterales bacterium
GGTCAGCGAAGCCTCACCCATACAAGCATTGCCAAGATCGCCAAGGGATTTGAGCTGAAGAAGCAGGAACGGGAATTTTTCGAGTACCTGGTATTCATGAACCAGGCCTCGACACATGATGAGCAGAATCTGTACTACAGAAAGATGTTGTCCATAAAAGGATATACCAATACACACCGGCTTGAAAAGGCGAGTTATGACTATTTCGCCAAGTGGTACTACCCGGCCATCCGGGAGATCGTCACGTTTGGTGATCATTCCTTTACACCGGAACAGATTGCCGACCGGTTGAATCCGGAAATAACATCGAAGGAAGCGGAAAAGGCACTCAGGTTGCTGCTGCAGCTGGCATTGATAGAAAAAGATCCAGATGGAAGATGGCGACAGTGCGACAAGATTGTCAGCACCGGTCCGGAGGTGTCATCACTTGCCATAACAAATTATCACAAAGAGATGCTGAAGCTTGCGTCCGAATCGATTGAGCGCTATCCGGCTGAAGAAAGGGATATTACCGCCATTACGGTGAGTGTAAAGCGCGAGACCCTGGCGGATATTAAGGCCAGAGTAGCATCTTTCAGGAGAGAACTTCTGGAATTGGCCAGTAGTGATGAGAACTCGGATCAGATATACCAGATCAATTTCCAGGTATTTCCTTTGACTAATAGAACTGAGGGAGGCACCACATGTCCAATCATATCCATCCGGTATTGAAATCCCTAAAGGGCGTGGTAAGCGTTCTAGTCATTCTTTTCATTTCCGGCTGCGGGGGAACTGAGGTGGGCAACCCGGGCGGAAACCCCCCAGTGAATGTCACGACAACTACCGCGTCAGCCACAACGACCACTGCAGCCGCCACTACTACGACCACCACGTCGCCCACCACCACCACGACTTCGGCTGCCACCACGACCACCACATTGCCGCCGACCGCCGAGAGCCAATTGGAGACCTACCTGAAAGATCAGTATGCCACAAGTGTCCTTGAGGCGGATGCGTATTCTTTTAGTGATATTACCACCGTGGTCAATACCACGGTGGCGCCCGCCACCACAACGGCGGCGGCCACCACCACCACCCTGGCCCCCAGCGGTGTGGGATCTGATGATTACTCCCAGACCAACACCCAGGAATCGGGTGTGGCAGAGTCAGACAGGACCAAAACCGATGGCACATACATGTATGTGGCCGATGATCGGAAGATAACCATTATTGAAGCGGTTCCCGCCAATGCCATGAGTCTTGTCAGTACCATCGACGTCAATGGAAGTGTGGGAGAATTGTATCTCTTCGATGGTATCCTCGTTGTCCTGTATATCCCGGACGGCAGTGGAGGAAATTCCTGGTCCGGCACAAATCTGAGCGGTCAGGCCGATGTCGGCTTGCCCTACTGGCTGCCGGTGGATACACAGACAGGAATTATGCTGGTGGATGTTTCCGAGCCATCTACGCCAGGTATCATACAGGAAGTAAGGGCCGATGGGAGTTTGCTGTCATCGCGATTGACCGGTGGAAAGCTTCATGTTGTCCAGCAGTACCTACCCGATCTGCCACCACTGGAGCTCTATTACGATGGTACGCAAGCGGATCGGGACGAAGTGATTGACGCCAATACCGAAAGCCTTGATCCTCTTAGCCTTGATGACCTGATACCGTTCTATGAGACCGTGGACGAAAATGGCAATACCATCGATAGCGGTCGACTGGTAGCGGTGGAAGACTTCTATCAACCGGACGATCCGGAGGGCGGCAGCATCATCGCATTGATGACATTCGATATGAACAATGCCGATCAACCCTTTCAGAGCGTTGGGCTCATCGCCGATGCACACCTGGTTTATGCGTCTACCGAATCGCTCTATACCGGTGCCACTGTCTGGGATGGATCGGCCGGTTTTGTGGCGGACTATGATCAACGCCAGCAGACAGTCATCCACAAATTCGATCTCACCGGAGAAGCGGTTCGCATCAAGGGTACCGGTCGCGTGCAGGGCCAGGCTCTTAACCAATTCTCGTTCAGTGAATACGAAGGGGTTCTGCGGGTAGCTACTACTACGGGAAGACGATGGGGATCATCGACGCTGAGCAATCATGTGTATTGCCTGGAGGAAACCGGCGGCGCACTGGAAACCATCGGCAGGCTCGAGGGCCTTGCACCGGGTGAAAAGCTGTATGCCGCACGTTTCCTCGGGCCACGGGGATTTCTTGTTACATATGTGAAGATTGATCCGCTGTTCACACTGGATCTGTCCGATCCCACGGACCCGAGGGTAGCGGGTGAGTTGAAAGTACCGGGGTATTCCGACTATATACATCCCCTGGGTGAGAATCACCTGCTGACCATCGGAAAAGATACAGTGGTGCAGGGCGGAACTGCATGGTACCAGGGCGTACAACTGTCGATCTTCGATATCAGTGATTTTGCCGATCCCACGCTTCTGCATGTGGAGAAGATCGGTGCCAGGGGTACCGAATCCATATCTACCCACAAGGCATTTACCTTCTGGGCGCAATATGGCCTTCTAGCGATACCGATTGATCTTCATGAATATGTTGACACACCAACCAATCCATGGGAATCGGGATCGCATACCTTTAATGGCCTGTATGTGTATCGTATCACGACAGGCGACGGGTTCGAATACCTCGGGCGTATCGACACCAGTGAGTCGACGATTCGCTATCCGGATTGGACACGGGGGGTCTTCATCGATGACAGCGTCTATGCCGTAAAACGTGATGCGGTTCGTTCCGCAGACATTGATGATATCGAAAATACAGTGAGCGTGCTCGATCTGCCGTAGCAGATGAAGTGCCATCTCAATGGGTCGTGGCGGCCATATGCTGCCACGACCTTTCTTCTTGGAGCCGTGGGTTTACCACGGCTTTTTTTCTTCTGCCACCGTAGGATGATCATCATACATGTTTATCAACATTGTATTCGATCCCCTGAGCCTGTATACATACCAGAAAATGAATGTGAAGGTGAGTGTGATGCGAGAAGGAACCGTAAGGAGTATGCGACCCATAGGGGAGATGGGATCATCGAATGAAAACGGGTTTTGAAGAACTGGATTCCCAGGAAACGCGCATGGGGGAACTGTCCCTTCGCCGTAGGCGCATCCGGTCCCTCGATGATGTGGAGGTGTATGAGATCAAACTGGATCAGGAATATCTCATGTCGAGCCTTTTCCACGAGGCCGAAGTCGCCCTGGCTGAGATCGGTCTGGGTGCGCTGGGCGGGGAGGCCTGGGAGGTTGTGGTGGGAGGCCTGGGTCTGGGCTATACCGCTGCGGCCGCATTGACGTTCCAGCAGCTTCAGCGCCTGATTGTGGTAGAGGCCCTCCAGCCGGTGATTGACTGGCACAAACGCGGCCTGGTGCCCCAGAACGGCCAGCTCGGAACAGATCCTCGCTGCGTCTTTTGCCATGACGATTTTTTTGCACTGGCCCGCGAGGGTGGTTTTGACAGAGCGGTTCCCGGCTGCCAATTTGATGCTGTCCTTCTTGACATCGATCATACCCCGGACAACTGGCTTCATCCCAGTCACGGGGATTTCTACACGACAGAGGGTCTGGAACGGCTCAAATCATCTCTAAAGCCCCAGGGCGTGTTTGCGCTCTGGTCAAACGATCCACCCGAGGACACCTTTCTCGATATTCTCTCCGGTGTGTTTGTTGATGTCCGGGGCCATTCCATCCAATTTGACAATCCCCTGCAGCAGTCCACATCTACCAATGGCGTCTATGTGGCACACCGCAGTTGAAGCCCATTTCTCATAAAAGTCCGAACACCGGGGGCACCGTGCATTGCTGCCTGTCATGTCACGCTTCCGGTGGCGCGGGTCGGGCGCAGTGCATGGGGTGTTTCTTAACCCCAACACGATACAAAGGTCCAGGAAGAGAAAGAAACCGATGTCTTCAAACGTACTGATAAGCACCCATCTTCTGAGCAAATCCTATGGGGTACACCCCCTGTTTACCGATATTTCCCTGCAGGTGTTTGACAATGAGCGTCTGGGCCTCATCGGTCCCAATGGCGCCGGAAAATCCACTTTCCTGAAGATTCTTGCCGAGATGGTGCCTGCCGATTCTGGTGAGGTCTCCCGGAAAAGGAACACACGCCTGATTTATCTCCCGCAGGACGATGTTCTCGATCCGGAGAAAACCATAGAGGAAACCGTGTTCCATGTCATTCCCGAAGCGCTTGAGCCATGGCAGATCCATAAGCGACGTGAGGAAATCCTGCGCCTCATTGAAATGGATGACACGAGCCGGAGGGTAGCGGTACTTTCCGGTGGGTGGCGCAAGAGGATTGCCATCGGCCAAGCCCTGTTTCAAGAACCGGATTTGCTCCTCATGGATGAACCCACGAATCATCTTGATCTGGAAGGGATCTTGTGGTTGGAGAAACTGCTCCAAGAGGCCCCCTTTGCTTTTGTCCTGGTGAGCCATGATCGGTACTTCCTGGAAAACACCACGGATCGGATCGTCGAGCTCAACCGGCGATACCCGGAGGGGTTCATCAAGGTGGAAGGCAATTACAGCGCATTTGTGGAAAGGCGGGAGACGTATATCCATGAACAGGAGAAACGCGAAAGCGCGCTCTCCAACAAGGCTCGCCGGGAGATAGAATGGCTTCGCCGCGGCCCCAAGGCCAGAACAACAAAGGCACGATACCGAATCGACAAGGCGTATCGGCTGCAGGAAGATCTTGAGGCAGTCAAGGGCCGCAATGCCCAGAACAGGAGCGTTGACATTGCTTTTGATACGACCCACCGGAAAACCAAGAAACTCCTGGATGCGAAAGAACTCGGAAAGACCCTGGGCGGGAAACGTCTTTTTGATAATCTTAGTTTGAAACTTACACCGGGGTTGCGTATCGGGGTCATGGGACGAAACGGAACGGGGAAGAGTAGCCTGATTCATATCCTCAATGGCACGCTTGCTGCCGAAACCGGTGAAGTGAAGATGGCCGATGGTTTGCGGATTGTGACATTCGATCAGGAAAGAGCGCTGTCAGATGGGAGCCAGAGCTTGCGGAACGTCCTGTCGCCGGAAGGAGACACCGTTATATATCAGGACAGGTCCATTCATGTGACTGCCTGGGCCAAACGATTCCTCTTCCAGGCAGAGCAGCTGGGTATGCCGGTTTCCGGACTATCCGGCGGCGAAAAGGCCCGGGTCCTTATCGCCAATCTCATGCTCCAGCCGGCCGATATCCTCCTGCTGGACGAGCCCACCAATGATCTGGACATCCCCACCCTTGAAGTACTCGAAGAGAGTCTGGCGCAATTTCCGGGAGCTATTGTCCTGATTACCCACGATCGTTTCCTGATGGATCGTCTATGCGACCTTCTGCTTTATCTGGATGGCGATGGCGGTGTGCAGTTTTTCGCAGATTATGATCAATGGCTTCAATACAGGAAAGCCGGGCTGACCGACACACCAGCATCCGGTGAGTTCCAGGAAGACACCCCCCCGGGTAAGACGCCTCAGAAGCTGGCCTACGAAGAGCGTAGGGCGTTGGATCGGATTGAGAGGCAGATAGAAAAGGCAGAAGGGTTTTCCGATTCTCTACAGCGACAGCTGCATGATCCTGGAATCACCGCCGATGCCGACCGATTGGCCGAGATATATGCCGAACATCAGGCCGCCCAGAAGAAGGTTGAGCAGCTGTATCAACGTTGGGAGGAATTGGAAGCCAAGCAGGGCGGCAGACTTGACACCTGAAACCTTATTTGTGGTTTCATATGAGCGATGCCACTGGCCAGAAAGCGGCCAGTCTGATCAGGGAAGAAGCATCGTCAATCGGTTGGGGTTGCGCGGCTCGTTTCGGGGGTCGTATGTGGGTTGCGGTAAGGACCCAACCGAAAACCGATCAATCACGCCCTGGCGTGACGCAACCGATCATCCAACACCGAGCCCTTAATGTGGTTTCAGACGAGAAATATCTTCAGAAGCCGCGGAATTCACGGTCTACCAGCTCAAACTTCAATGCGGCAACAATGACGACATCGACAGGCTCGCGGCCTTTTATCGCCGGCTTGAACCGCCAGCTCGATATGGCCTTGAGGGCACTTCTGTCAAAAACGCCGGGAGGATGCCCTTTTACCACAGAGGGGTTGATTACCCTACCTTTCTTGGTTACAGTGAATCTCAGGGTTACACTTCCTTGTATATTCTTCCGCTTCGCAGCAGCCGGATACCGTGGCTCGGTTTTCCTGATGGCCCGGGGGGGATGGTCTACCTCGGATAGTTCAAAGACAGTTGTGGGTTGCTTCTGTTCAGGAGATTTCTGAGACTGTGCAGATGCGATGGGTGTCCCGAGCAATAGAAGGATGACCCAAACGAGAGCGTGACGACAATACATATTCACAACGGTACCTCATTTTCATCTAGAACGATAACCGAAACATTAAAGCATTATTATCGCAGGAAACATGGCTCAGAGTCAAGATGATACGCCACCAATCACGTGCGAATGACGGCGTCGGACATGTGAAAAGCCATTGTAATGACAATACTTATTGACAATCACTACATTTCGTTATTGATTGGAAAATGGGTGGCTGTTTTTCCTGCCCCTCATTGCTATTGCTCACTCTAAATCGAGGAGAACCCATCATGAAAGAACTGATCTATCATCGGCACTTCCTTCCCGCGCTGGCGAAATATGCAAAACAGATCGCGGTCATCGACGGTGACTATCAAGCCACCATGCAGCAGCATGGTGATCGGGTGCTGCGCCTGTCCCACGCCCTGGGCGCGCAGTTGGGACTGGCAAAATCAGACCGGTTTGCCGTGATGGCGGTCAACTGCCACGAATTTCTCGAGCTGTATCACGCCGCTTTCCTCGGGGCCGGGGTTATCAATCCCCTGAACCTTCGTCTGGCGGGAAAAGAACTCGATTACATCGTACGCGATTCAGGAACAGAGGTGGTTTTCGTGGACAGCTATTTTGCCGGTGCAATGGCAGACGCCATGAGCGCATCAGGCGAAAAGAGCCCGATCCGGAAAACGGTTCTGATCGGCGATGGTGATGGTCCCCATGACTTGCGCTATGAAGATCTTATCGACGCAGCCGTGCTGGAAGTTCCCCCCGAGCCTGAAGAAGACGATACGGCCGTCCTGATGTATACCGGTGGCACAACCGGTCTGCCGAAAGGGGTTGTCGTCAGCCAGCGGGCCGAGATGCTCAACTGGTATCATGTGGGCATGGTGAGCGGGTTCAAGAGCCGCGAACTCTTTCTTATGCAGACACCGATCTTTCATGCTGCAGCAATAGGTACTGTTCTGGCCATACCGGTTACCGGCGGAACCACCGTGATCTTACCGATGTTCGATCCTGAGGCCGGTATGGATCTGATCGAGAAACACCAGGTTACGGCAACGACGATGGTGCCCACGATGGTCGCCTTGATGCTCAATCATCCGAATTTCAAGCCGGAAAAAATCCGTTGCCTCAAGAAGCTGATATACGGTGCCTCACCCATGCCGTCGGCGCTCCTGGACCGTGTTCAGGATATGTTCCCGGACCTCGAACTTCATCAGGGCTATGGCATGACAGAAAGCTCTTCTGTCATCACCTGGCTCGGTGCCGAGGAGCATCAAGAGAAAAGGGATAACTTGCGGTCGGTGGGCAGACCGCTTCCCGGTGTGGAGCTCTGCATTCAGGATGCCGATGGCAACATCCTTCCCACCGGTGAAAGAGGGGAAGTATGTGCCAAGGGGGGCAACTACATGACAGAATACTGGAACAAGCCGGAAGCGACCGAGGAGGCCTTTCGAGACGATTGGTATCACACCGGTGATGCCGGCTATCTTGATGACGAAGGCTATCTGTATCTGGTGGACCGGGTAAAGGATATGATTGTTACCGGCGCCGAGAATGTCTATTCGGTGGAGGTGGAAAATGCGATTTCCACCCATGAAGCGGTGGCACAGGTAGCGGTCATCGGCATCCCTCACGATGTCTGGGGAGAAGCGGTCCATGCCATTGTCGTATGCCACGAAGGTGCAACGGCGACAGAAGCCGATATCATCGAACACGCCCGGGCGTCCATTGCCGGCTACAAGGTGCCCAAATCCGTGACCTTCAGAAGCGAGCCACTCCCTCTGTCAGGCGCATTGAAGGTTTTGAAACGGGAATTGCGGGAACCCTATTGGGAGGGAAAGGACCGGCGGATCGGTTAGATGGTCCGGACGGGTGTTGAGTGTGCCGGTTTCAGGTCATGAAATCCGCAATACTATTGACGATTCCGAGGCCCCGTTTCCTCGCAGAGACTAGCGCGGAAATATGAGTATCTTCCACCTACTTGGCGGAATCGCGCTGTGCGGCTTGGGTACTGCCGGTGCAGTCGAGTCGATCTTGGATCTTCGTCGCTGACGTGCGGCACCTGGTTGGCCTGTCACAAAGGGTCGTGTGGTGGACAATGATCCCTTTCTATGACAGGCGTCCATGGGTTAAACCACCTTCACCAGTTCTTCACTCAAGGAACACGAGGTGCGACCTGTGGGTGCTTGTCCATTGCTCCATGACTCCACTGGAACTGCATTCAGTAGTTCTATATTCTTGGGGCACTGAAAAAGTGTAACCTTCCCCTGATCAGCCTACATTTCGGACAACATTCCATTTCAGCTGGTCTCAGATCTGATAGCCATCGCCATCTAACACACCCCGGATGGTCTTTGCGATGTCACCCATGGAGATCGGCTTCATTACAAATGCGCTGATACCCATTTCTCCGGCTCTATCTTCGTCCACAAGATCACTGTGTCCGGTACACAGAATGACGGGTATGTCTGGACGAATCCCCATGACCTCTGCTGAAAGCATTTGCCCCGTCAAATGGGGCATGGTCTGATCAGTGATTATCACATCATACTTGTCCGGTTGTGCTTTAAAGGCTTCCAGGGCCTCAACACTACTGGTTCTGACGGCGACGGTATAGCCAAGCCGTTCCAGCAGGGATTGGTATACCTTCACCATTGCAGGCTCATCATCTACAAGAAGAATGCTCTCGTTTCCACCGGCAACAGAATCCTGAGCCCCCGACTCTGATTCCAGCGTCTGCGAAACAATGGGAAATAGCACGTCAAATGTGGTCCCTTTGCCCACCTTACTGTTGACGGCTATGGCACCACCATGGTTTGTCACAATGCCGTGAATAACAGATAGCCCCATTCCCGTGCCCTCACCAACGGCTTTCGTTGTGAAGTAGGGGTCAAATATCCGGTCAATCTTGCCCGGAGCAATCCCATGTCCGTTGTCACATACGGACAGCTTCACATAGTCACCCGGGGCGAGATCGGAGAAGGCTGAGGACGCTGCACTACCCAGCGTGATATTCTCCAAGGATACTTCCAGGATACCGCCGGCATCCTTCATCGCATGGCTGGCATTTGTGCATAGATTTAGAAGAATCTGGTTGATCTGCGAGGGATCTCCACTGACAACACCGGTGTTGCTGGATATGTTCTGTTTGATTTCTACTGTGGTCGGAATGATGGAACGCATCAATCTGAGAGACTCCACAATCGTGGGGCCTAGTTCAATGGGGCTCAATGCCTGTTCCTTCTGCCGGCTGAAGGCAAGAATCTGCTTGACAATATCCCTTGCACGCATGCTGGCTTCGCGGATTTCCGATAGGTTCTCATGCGCAGGGCTCGCTTCAGGGGTATCGATCAGCGCCATTTCTGTATTGCCGACAATGATCCCGAGGATATTGTTGAAGTCGTGAGCGATACCACCCGATAACGTTCCAACGGCCTCCATCTTGAGAGACTGTTGGAGTTGGGCTTCAAGTCTCTTACGCTCAGTGATATCAACAGCATAGTGCAGGAAGACATCCCCTTCTACGGGAACCCACCATGTGTCAAAAACATTGTCCTCTATAGTAACTTCAATATTCTTGGATTCCTCTGCGAACACGGACTCGTCTGCAAGGCAGAAAGTACATTTCGTTCCACCCTCTGGAATAGCGCCATCGTTTTCGGCCACATAGCATCTATCCTCCTCAGGAATAGATCGGCTGCCGCCGAATCCTTTCCAGCAATATCCTCCGATTACTGTTCCAAGCTCAAGCGCAACACTGTTGGCGGCTATAACATGACGACTGCGGTCTATCAGCATTGCCGGATGGGGCAAACTGTCAAGCAGTAGATCATTGAGACGCCCACTCTCCTTGAGCTTCTCGTCTGCCTGCTTGCGTTCGGTGATATCCCAGACTACACCCCGAAAGCTGACAGGCTTGTTTTCTGAATCCGTTA
>JAZFSW010000109.1:0-3127 GCA_036446375.1 Desulfobacterales bacterium
CCCAGTGGTCCGTGATGGTGGATGGCATTGCCGTTCAACACGGAGCCCTGAACATACCTCACCTGGATCCCCAATCCCACACGCCGCTCACGATCCCGATGGTGTCCCCCCGCCTGATTGCAGGACAGGTATCTCACGTGAACGTGAGCTTTTGTCTGACCCGGGATCTGCCCTGGGCCAAGAAAGGTGACGAGATCGCCTGGGAGCAGTTTGTCCTGTCCTGCCACAAGCCGCGATTGCGGGCCCCCCGTGCCCACAAGATGACCACTACCGCGTCGGATGACATCTTCCAGGTGGCCTGGCAGGGGGATCGACCCGGTTCCCTGACGATCAATCGGCAGACCGGACGGCTCGAGGAACTAATGTTTGCCGATGAACAGGTACTGGCAGCCGGACCGGCACTGTCGATCTTTCGTGCCCCCACGGACAACGATGGGCGGATGGCTGCTGAAGGAACAGCCACCGGTGTTCTTTCCCGATGGCTGGCCTGGGGTTTGGACAGAATCCGGCCCGATTGCAGCAGCATCCGTGATATCTCAAAGCAGGGAATTCCCGGATTTGCCGTCACCCATCATATCGGAACCAAGGAAGGGAGGATTCACCATGAACAAACGCTCCAGATCCTTGCGCCGGGTGACCTGCTCTTCCAGGAATCGATCCGCATACCCAAAGCCCTGAATGATCTGCCCCGCCTCGGTATCGTTCTTGAATTGCTCCCGGGTTTTGAAAACTTGGAGTACTTTGCACGTGGACCCCATGAAAACTACCGGGATCGAAACCGGGGTGCCCGCTTGGGCCGCTACACCGACACGGTAACCAACCAATACGTGCCCTATATCCTGCCCCAGGAGCATGGAAACCGGTCGGATATGCACTGGTGTGCCCTGAACAATGGACAGTCCGGTGTGTTGATTATCGGTCCTACAGGGGGGGATTTTTCTGCCAGTCACTATCGGGAAGAGGATCTGTTTCATGCGGCTCACACCCATGAGTTAGAACCTGTAGATGAAACCCGGATACATATCGATCTTGTGAATCGCGGCGTGGGTACCGGCGCCTGTGGACCGGACACCTTGCCCTCTTACCGGATCGGTGGGGGAACCCACATCTTCTCCTGGCGCTTAATGTCGTTTATACCCGGCAAGGATGACCTCGCCGAATTGGCACGCAGACAGTATCGAACAGCCAATGGCGCCAGACCCAAACAAGCATGGAGAAAGAAACATGAGTGATGAAAGTACAACAGCAGCAATGGATTCAGTTTCAATAGACAATAATGATCCAATAGAGCCCCTGACCAAAGACTACCCGAAGCTCATCACCATTGCAATCCTCCATATGGCCCAGTATTTTCCCGCGGCCTTTACCGGTCAGGCACTCCCGATCATTTTTCGTCAGAAAGGGTTGCCGCTTCGATATTTCGGTCTTCTCGCGATTCCCGGCTATCCCCGCTGGATAAAATTCATTATCGCCCTATTGGTCGACAACTACGGCATCGCTCGTATCGGCTATCGCAAGACCTGGATTGTTCCTTGCACGATTCTCGGGACCAGTCTCTATGCCATGCTCGCCTACATTCCCCCTTCGATAGCTGCCATATATACGATTGTGGCGATTCTCTTTTTGAAGTCCTTTATCATGGCCGCCCAGGATATCGCCGTTGACGGGTATGCCGCAGAAAGCATGAATGAAGCGGAACGTCCCACCGGCACTTCCCTTATTGTATTTCTTGCCGTAACGGCCGGCGTTCTCGGCACGGCTGTTGCGGCGCTGGTCGAGAACTTCGGCTGGAAACCCACCATGATGGGCGCATCCCTCCTGTTGCTCGGGTTTGCCATGCCGGCCATTATCAGGAAAGAGCCGCCACCACCTGAGGCCAGCCAGAAGAGAAGAGAACGGGGTGAAAGGCCCAGCCTGATTAAATTCATGAAACGAAGAGACAGCTGGTATATTATGCCGTTTCTGTTTGGCTTTGGGTTTGCCCCTGCATTCGGGGGTTCGATGTTTCTTCCTTTCCTGGTCGACAAAGGCCTGACGTCAACACAAATTCCTATCCTCTCAGCCATTTCAGCGCTTTCGGGAAACGGTGCGGCAGCGCTGACAACACCGATTCTCATCAGCCGGATCGGACTCAAGAAGACCGCTCTAATCGGCATGTGTGTCATTCCCATCGAGGCTGCTGTATTATATGTTCTTGCATCAAGGCCTCAGCTACCCTCCCTGCCGATTTTCATCACCATGATGGCGGTCATGGGATTCGGCGTCTCCCTTTACTACATAGCGGTCAACAATTCCCGTTTCAGATGGGCATCCAAGGTCCAATCTGGAACAGACTATAGTCTGCAGTCGAGTGCATGGAACTGCGGTATCTCGATTGCCGCCACCCTGGCTGGTTTTGTCGCCGATGTGACAGATTGGCCTGTCTTCTTTGCAATCGCAGGTGTGATCGGCACCGGTGTCGCACTGTCCTATATCCTGATATTTGACCGGGTCGAGGCCCTCGTTCAACAACGCGAAAAGGAAGAACTTATTGAGTAAGCCACACATCATGCCTGAATCCCGCAAGACTCAGGCATGATGTGGACTGTCGCCTACTTCACAAGTTTAATCACCAGATTCCCTCGATTCGCCCGCTGAATATACATGAGAATCGGTTGACCTTTTTCAACGCCGCGAATCACCGCATCGTAGTCCGCTACGCTGTCTATCGATGTATGATTGATCTCCTTGATGATATCCCCGCTCTGAATTCCTGCTTCCGCACCTTTGCCCCCCGGCTGGACACGGCTCACGATAACCCCTTCGGTGTCAGAAAGGTTAAAGCGACGTGCGATGCTGGGGGTCATCTCTGAAACACGAATCCCGAGTTGTGTTCCTCGCTTTCCCGGTGAATCCCGTGAAGCAAGTTTGTCTTCTTCCCGCAGTCCAATGGTTACCTTATATGTCTTGGTTTTTCCCGCTCGAGACACCTTGAGCTTGACAATATCCCCAACCACGATATTGGCTATCAGGGACGTCAATTCGCGACTGTCTTTAATGTTTTTTCCATTGACAGCGAGGATGATATCGTTTTCCCGGACACCGGCTTGGTCCGCAGGATCATCTGGAAAGACGCTGCTGACCAGCG
>JAZFSW010000110.1:0-5373 GCA_036446375.1 Desulfobacterales bacterium
TCTTTGGATTTCTCTGCGCTCTCTGCGGCTCTGCGGTGATGCAGTGCAGCGGCGGGGCAGGGCCCCTGAACCCCCAAACGGTTACCTTCATTATTGACAGCCCCCGCCAGATGGTCTACCCAATTACCCGACGTAATCCACCGGAAGAAAACACCCTACATGGAGAAAGATGAACTCGTAAAAAGTATAACCGATGGCTAAGTAGAAATCTCCATATACAAGGCATAGTGATTGGCCAGGCGTGAAGGCATACATGGCGTATGTCGAACGTCTGGCCAGACGCTATAACGCCGTAGATGGAGACTTTTTACGACGCCATCAAGAAAGGAAGGCAACGAAATGAGTAATCAGGATGTAATCAAACTGGAGGTTGATGAGCAGGGCATTGCGCTGGTAACGCTGAACCGACCGGAAGCGCTAAACGCGTTGAATCAGGATCTGTGGCGGGGGCTTCAGGATACGGCCCAGAGCATCAAAGAGAATCCCGCGATCAAGGTGGTCATAGCTACGGGGGCGGGGAGAGCCTTTAGCGCCGGTATGGATCTGAAGATGATCGCCGGTGGGGATGGCGGCACGTCTCTGTTTGCCAATTACCGACAAGGATATGATTCTCTTTACGGTCTGAAGATGATCGTGACCATGTATGAAGAGTTGGCCGTTCCGGTCATTGGTGCCATCAACGGGTACTGTCTTGGCGGGGGATTGGAGTTGTCTCTGTGCTTTGACATGCGCCTGGCATCGGAGAACGCCATATTCGGACTGCCTGAAATGCCCCTTGGGGTCATTCCCGATCTGGGAAGCACCCAGCGATTGCCGAGGGTTGTTGGCATCGGCAAAGCCAAGGAAATGATCATAACCGGCCGGAGAATCGATGCGGCTGAAGCCCATCGGGTTGGACTGGTCGATCATGTGTATCCGCAGGACCAGCTGATGGCCGAAGCCAGAAAGCTTGCCGAAGAGATCACCAAACTCAATCCACGGCTGGTTGAAGGTGCCAAAAGGGCGGTGAACATGTCCATGTCCACACCGCTGGATGCAGGGCTTCGTCTGGAAACAGATATTTGCCTGGGTGCCGGTAGTGGTACCCAATTTGGAGAACAGGCGAAGGGCTTTCTGGAGAAGAAATAGAAGATGAAGAGCTACCGAAAAGAACTATGGTTTGAGGTCCCGACCCGGAGGGCGCTTATCAACATCACACCGGACGTTGAAGCATGCCTGCGTGAAAGCGGCATCAGGGAGGGCCTGGTGCTCTGCAACGCCATGCACATTACGGCTTCTGTTTTCATCAACGATGATGAATCCGGACTCCATCACGATTACGATCTCTGGTTGGAGAAGCTCGCCCCCCACGAACCGGTGTCATCCTATCGGCATAATGTGGGCGAAGACAACGCCGATGCCCATATGAAACGGCAGATCATGGGTCGAGAGGTCGTTGTGGCCGTTACCGAGGGAAGGCTTGATTTCGGGACATGGGAACAGATCTTCTACGGTGAATTCGATGGGCGGAGAAGGAAACGTGTGTTGGTGAAGATCATTGGGGAATGAATGCTGGAGTAACACTCACCCGGCCGCCTGTCGCACAGCCATATGGGGATCCGATCTTGCCTGTTCGATCTGTGCCGGCAGGAGCTTTCCCCAGCGTCTTAGCAGACTGACCGCTGCTTTTCGCTCCGGCCATGACTCGGATGTAAACATCTCTTGGACCGTAGACAGCGCGTCATCACCCAAACGATACATCTGTTGAAACGCCTCCTGAGCCAGTTTGCGCGGTCTGCCTTTTTGCAGACATTGGCGAAGTTCGGGCAGCATCTCTGCTCCTTTCTGCCGTACCAGCATACGCAATGCGGCTCTTCTTACCGCCGGCGTTCCTTCGTGCAGGAAGCCATCGAGTACCGCTTCGGATTGCGGGATATGACTCCGGGTGATTCCCCAGATAATCGCATGGTGGTTTTCTTGTGGATACTGCCCGTCTTGAATCTGCAAAAGAAGGTCCTCGTTGCAGTACCGGATAAGGGCATCGGCGATAGCAGCTGTCCATTCATGGTCCTTCTGAATGGTATTCAGATCCTGCTTCAGAACAGCGGTCGCCTTTTCATAACCCGTTTGTGCCAGGACCACGGCTGCAGTGGAACGCTCAGCGGTCGATCCGGTGTGCATCATCTGCTCCAGCGCCTTTATACCTTTCTTACGGTGGTTAAGGACGAGGTTGCCCGCATCGATACGGGCTCGAGGCGAGAGCTTTCCGGAAAACGCTTTGAGAGCCGGTTCGATGGGTATCTGGATACCCTTACTCAAAGCAATCCAGACGGCATGGGCCATTACATTCCGGTCTTGCGTTTCCAAGGCCTTAAGGAGAAAGAACGGAAGCGACGCTGTCTTATTCAACATGATTCCCATAAGCACCTGATGTCGTACTTCAGGGTGCTGTTCAAACGCTTCTACAATGCAGTCGTACACTTTCTTGTCATCAGCAGCATAGGAAAGGGCTATAAGGATCCAAGCCTTCTCCACCGGCTTACCGCTCTGAATAATCTTGATTAGCTCTTCCTGCAGTCCCGGAATAGCCAGAACTTTCCCTCTGCTGAATATCCTATAGCTGGCCGAACCGTCATCAGCATACAAGAATCGGAGAAGCGGATGAAGCGCCCGCTCATCGCCAATCCTGCACAGCACACCCGCTGCCGCCTCACGCACCGCCCCGCGGGAATCTTCCAGGGCGTTGCAGAGCGGATCCACAGCCGGCCCACCAATCTCTGCCAGCCTTTCCACGGACTCTGAGCTGCTTTCCTCTTTTGAAACCATCCTTTCTATCAGCCGCTTGATTTCTTCAGAAAAATCTTCCGACAATCCCTGACCCTGGAAGGTGTCTTTGACCATCTTCAGCTCCCTTCTTATCTTCGCACGTGCACGTTGAAGCCGTCCCTGGACGGCTGTTTCCGTTACATCGAGGAAATCCGCAGTGTTTGCCTCAACGTTGCATAAAATCGCCTCGGAATTGTGTGAAATGCTTCGCATTTCAATACGATACGGTACAGTTGTGATGTTCCACAGGAATTCACGCCTTATGAATTCCAGATCATGCGTCGATTCTGCTGCAGACCCATTGTGTTCACGTCTTTCCTTGAGGTCAAGGTGAATTCCAATGCAACATCAGGGTTTGCACAAGACAGACCATCCGTATATTGAGGATAGTGACGTTATATTGTGATGTGTGGATTGGGCGGATCGGGACTCGAACCCGAAACCTCCGGCGAACCGGCGCTCTTACCATTGAGCTACCCGCCCATGCATTGCCTGCAGTCTCTGGTTGATTTACAGCCGGTTATTACTATGCGCCAAGAACCACATGAAAGCTAACGTTTCTTTTGACAGTAGCTAAAAAGAATGGGACTTTGCTCAGTCCACAGGTGGCAGTATATGACGTAAGTACCGGATTTTAAAACAGTTTCAGGAATCCGCAGAGGAGTGCTTCAATGAAGGATATTTGCCGACCATCAGGTGCTGCCCGCCAGTTAATCACATGTTCCCGGTCAACTGGCGGGGTTTTCAGCGTCCTTGAATCCAGCGCATCTCAGAATTGATTTGCAGTCAACTCCCGATGAAGGTGTAGTTTGGGGTTCTGGTGGGGGTTGGTTAAGCAGCAAACCTCTGATGTGACTTGGTTCTGTTCGGTCTCTTTTTCGCGCCCCATGATTTTCGTTGAGGTCTGCCGGTTCTCTGGGATGGGCCATTGGGCTTGGGTGCCGGTGATCCGTAGTCAAACGTTGATAGGGTTCGTTGCTCGATCTCAGAACCGATAATTCGGTTGATGGAGCGGACCATATCCCTGTCTTCATTGGTAATGAGGGTAAGCGCCTCGCCGCTGCGAGTGGCCCGACCGGTTCGGCCAATGCGGTGAATGTATGCATCGGGGGTCGACGGGATGTCATAGTTGATGACATGAGAAATCCGGGTAACGTCAATGCCGCGAGCGGCGATATCCGTGGCCACCAGAATCTGAAACGTTCCGTCTCGAAAACCGTCCAGTGCTGCCTGGCGACGGGTCTGGGAAAGGTTTCCCTGCAGTGAAGCAGAGCGGTATCCTGCGGCGGTAAGCTTTTTCCCTAGGCTCTTGGCGCGATGTTTGGTTCGGGTAAAGACCAGAACCGACTGGGTATCGGTGTTTCCCAGAAGCTTTAGCAGGAGTGCCGTTTTTAAATGGTGAGCCACAGGATAGAGTGCGTGGCTGACCGTATCGGCCGGAGCGGCGATGCCGACCTGAACCGTGGCAGGATCTTTCAGGATTTCGCCGGCCAGACGGCGGATTTCGGCAGGCATTGTCGCAGAGAAAAGCAATGTCTGGCGCTTCCTTGGAAGCTGTTTCAGGATTCTCCGGATATCCGGAAGAAATCCCATATCAAACATCTGGTCAGCTTCATCCACAACCAGCACTTCCAGTTGAGAAAGATCGATGGTGCGTCGCCCGATATGGTCAAGAAGCCGTCCAGGGCAGGCCACGACAATATCGGCATGCTTCAGTTTTTTGATCTGGGGATTTATATTCACACCACCGTAAACGGTCGTGCTTCTAATGCGCGTCTTGAGACCCAGGGTTTCGATGGCCTGATGAATCTGTTCGGCCAGCTCGCGGGTAGGGGCGATGATCAGGGCGCGAACGGCGCCAGGTTTGCGTCTCACCAGTCGATTGAGTATCGGCAGAACGAATGCCGCCGTCTTTCCGGTACCGGTCTGAGCCATCCCCATTACGTCACGACCGCTGAGTACCTCGGGGATTGCCCGTGCCTGAATCGGGGTTGGGGTTTTGTAGTCCGCCGCTGCAGCACCTGCGGCAACGGAGGGATGGAAATCAAATGTTTCAAAATTCAATACGTACCTTCCTTCTGCGTTCCTATAAAAAAAGCCCCGGAGTTATTCCGGGGCTTATGTGATTTTCAGTTACAACCAGGAACAGCATCAATTTTTATGCATTATAGCTGAAGCCGGCATTTTTGTCAAGTTAATTGTCTGGATTCCTCTCCAATTCAGTAGGAGAAGAGGGTCCGATTATTCATCAAAGCTGACCGAATACCAGTCAATTTTCCGTGTTATAAACATCACGACACTCAGAACGGCAAACAGGCCGATGCTACCCATCAGGAGCGCATAATTTTCCAGTTCCAGCAACAGATAGAAATAGCCATAGAGAATCAATAATAGACAGCAAACCGTAACGGCCAGTGACACCTGTTTCAGAATACTCCTCGCGTATCCTGTCAGCAAAATGATGACCGCGATGCTGGATATCAGGTAAGCGGCTCTGAAGTTCAGATGCTCAGAGATCGATATCAACAATGTGTAGAATATGATGATGGCCGATCCCACCAATAGATA
>JAZFSW010000111.1:0-2286 GCA_036446375.1 Desulfobacterales bacterium
TTTGTTCTTTGAAGGAATCGGTTTGTCACCGGTGTTCATCATCATGAAGCAGCCGGTGCCATAGGTGTTCTTAATCATGCCTTCCCGGATGCACATCTGTCCGAACATTGCTGCCTGCTGATCTCCGGCAACACCACAGATGGGAATCGGCCTGTCGAAAAGACCGGTGGCCGTCTCACCATAGATCTCGCTGCAGCTTTTAATTTCCGGCAACATGGATCGCGGGATGGTGAGAAGGGATAGAAGTTCACTGTCCCAGGCCAGATCATGGAGGTTAAAGAGCATGGTGCGGCTGGCATTAGTAGCATCGGTTGCATGTAGCTTTCCATGGGTCAGATTCCAGATCAACCAGGTATCCACGGTTCCAAAGGCCAGTTTCCCTTTCTCGGCCTTTTCTCGGGCACCCCCTACGTTGTCCAGAATCCATTTGATCTTGGTGGCTGAAAAGTATGCATCGACCAACAACCCCGTCTTCTGTTGAATTTTCTCTTCCAGGCCTTCCTCCACCAGCCCATCGCAGAAAGCAGCGGTCCGCCTATCCTGCCATACGATAGCGTTGCAGAGGGGCTTTCCGGAATCGCGGTCCCAGACAATGGTGGTTTCTCGCTGGTTGGTGATACCGATCCCGGCTATCGCATCCGCCCCGACACCGGCTTTCTTCATGACCTCCTTGGCCACCTCATATTGGCTGGACCATATTTCCATTGGATCATGTTCCACCCATCCGGGCTGGGGGAAGATCTGTTGAAACTCTTTCTGGACCACAGCAGCGAACGCACCTCTCTTGTCGATAAGCGCCGCACGGGAGCTCGTGGTTCCCTGGTCGAGGGCAAGGATGTACTTTTTAGCTGTCATTGATTATCCAATTCCACCGCTTCGTGGAACTCCTGCAGGAAATTCGGTAAAGCACTCATCACCCGTTTCCAACTGGGAACGAAGGGGGTCTGCATGGGATTGGAGAGGAATTCCTCTCCCGCTTTGTAGATATTTTGTGCAAACAGGTCCACCATGGCTTCTTCCCGGTCCACATCGAGCTCCAATCCATTGATCTTCGCATCGGCGTAATAGTGTTCGACCAGTTCATGGGCCACACGAAAATACGTCGCCTTGATGGAACGAAACGTCGCCATGGAAAAGACGGCACCGTATGCGGCGAGTTTGACGTATATGGCCTTGGAGATATCCAGACTCATTTTTGAAAGCCCGCCCGTGGGATCATCGAGGGAAAGGGATTGATGTTTGTGATCGTAGCGGTCGGCAATATCCACCTGGCAGATCCTGTTTATGGCGGTGTTCCGCAAGACCTCAGACAGAATGCCTACCTCAAGACCCCAGTCACTGGGGATGCGTATGGTCTTAGCAACATCTGCCCGCATCGAAAATTCTCCCGCCAGGGAATACCGGAAGCTGTCAAGATAATCGAGATACTCCACCGGACCGAAGAAAGAATTGAGCGTTTTGATCAGCGGACTGACCAGTAACCGCGTTACTCTACCAGCAAGGTGGGTATCGGTGGCCCTGTAGTAGAATCCTTTGCAGAATTTGAATTTGAGCTGGGGGTCGGCAACGGGGAATAGCAGTCTTGCCAGAAGCTGCCGACTGTAGTCTATAATGTCACAATCATGCAGAGCGATAGCCTCTGAACGGTCGGAGGCGATGGTATATCCCAGGCAATACCAGGCGTTCCGGCCCTTTCCCATTTCCATGGGCGCAATCTTCTTATCTTTCAGCAGTTGATCCAATGCCTTCAGGCGAGGCCCATCATTCCACAGAATGCGGTGATGTTGCGGAAGACGACTGAAATAGGACTTCGCATGCTTGAATTCCTCCGCATTGGCCCGGTCCAATCCGATGACAATCTCGTTGAGGTAAGGCACCTTGCTGAGCTCATCGAGGATATGGGCCAGCGCAGGTCTCTCTAGCTCTGAAAACAAGGATGGCAGAATCAGCGCCATCGGTCTTCGTTTTGAGAAGGACAACAGGCTGGCTTCGAGGTCCTCAAGGGAACGCGTCCTGAAATTATGCAGCGTTGTTATGCTGCCATTCTGGTAAAAGTCACCCATTTTGATCCTCTTCTCGCTCTAATTGTTCCTTCTGCTGGTCAGTTTTCGCATAGAATACAAAGGGAATTGCCAAAGGGCCGAAAACCAGGCCCATTATCAGCCAGAACGATGCTTTCGCGCCTCTTTTCTTGGCTATATAGTAGGGAATTAGAGCTATCGCAAGCGATATCGCTGATAGTGTAAAGTAGGTGGTCATTGTTCTGATTATTTCCTTTGCCTGCTC
>JAZFSW010000112.1:0-2154 GCA_036446375.1 Desulfobacterales bacterium
TCCTTTAGTTTCGTCAGGTGTTCTGTCAAACGTCAAAGCATGCCCCTGGTTCCATCGGGGCTGTCTTTTTGTGCGGTAAGATAGAACCCAATGGCGATCGCGCTGCCGAGGACACTCATGGGCCAGAATTCACTGGCACCGATGCCATGAATTCGAGCAAGGTCGACTGCCAATCCCAAAATGGGTGCGATAATCATCGTGGACAAGCTCTTTGCCTGAGACTCTATGGAAAGAACCGTTGCCCCTCTTCCCTCATCGCTGTGGGCATCAAACCTGCTGATCAAAACCGGTCGCCAAAGATTCTGAACGATATAAAGCGATACGAATCCTGTAATCATGAGCCAGTGGACCCCAAAGAACATCGCCGGCATGGATATGAGAAAGATCAAAACGCTGAACCCCCAGAGCAGTCGGGATGTCCCGTCTTCCTGGTCCGGTTTCGAGACCAGCCGGTAGGCATTGCGACTGGCAATGGCAGACAGTATAAACAGTGCGAAAAAAACAGGTCCGATAAGGATTACAGACTTTTGCTCATCACTCAGGTGAATGCCTGATAGAAGGGACGCGGTTAGCGGCAGAGCAGCAGCCATCAATATCGGCTGAAGATAATCCTTTGATGCTTTGAAAAAGCCCTCAAATCCCATGGATTCCAGGATGAGTCTTCTCAGATTGGCTTGTTTTATCGAAATCACCAGTGTCTCTTTGAGGTGTGCGATAATCGCACGGATGGAGACGTCTTCCTCAATCTCACAGTCGATTTCCGGGGGGTATCCCAGGAAATTAATGATGTTCAGGATATAGGGGATGATGGCAAAAAAGAAGACAGTGATGAAATTACGTGTTGTAAAGACGATGACACATGCGAGAATCACAGACACCGCCGAGCCGATCTTGCTCCATGAGCGCGTGTACCCGTAGATTCGGGTTCGCTCGTTCTCACGCCCTTGCAGGCGTAGCCAGGTAAAGATAAGGGCTTTATGGGTACCGGTTCGAAAGGCGTCTCCGACAGCAAAAAAGAACATTGCGGTAAGCAGAAGGGGTATCAGTGTATGGTGAGGCAACTGAGATGCCACAGCTGCCAGGCCGGACATCCCAAAAATGGCAAAACTGATGATGTAGGCGATAAAGCTGAAGATCATGGACCGGCGCCTTCCACACAGATCGGCCACACCGCCGGATGGAATCTCGATGATGTTGATCATAACCTCACGGAAAGCAATGAGCACACCGATGACAAAATACGAAAGCCCCATCTGCCGGAACGCCAACAAAAGGAAATAGTCATAGTATTGCTGGTTTTTTAAGAAGCCGTAAAGGCTGAATCTGGTGAGCATTATATCTTCACCGCCCGACGCCCCGGTGTTTCTTCGCCTGTTGTTTACGTCCAGCCGCCGCCTTGTCTGCTGCCATGGCATTGTTTCTGGCATTGGCGGCATTATTATTCATTTCGGCCACGGTCTTTGTACGCAGACGGGCAGCCCCCCTTGTTTTTCGGGTACCCAGTGGCTTTTCGTTTTTAAGACGCCGGCGTGCCCGGGGAATCGCGGCTTTATACTGGGGAAGCCAGCGTGCCTGGGCTACGAGCATCTCATCGACCATCTGGCAGATTTCATCCGCATTGCATACCGCTCCTGTCAGGGGATCCATCATGGCCGCCTGCTTGAGTAGATCCACATCCCCGTGGATGGCCGCTTCGATGGCCAGCCGCTGGACGCTGATTGAGCTGTTGCAGATCGCAGCGCAACCGAGGGGAAGATCGCCCACATCGGGGATATTAACGCCGTTTCGATCCACATAGCCCGGGACCTCTACGATAGCATCATCGGGCAGATTGGTGATACAGCCGCCATTGGGCACATTGAAATGCCCCCGGTATATACGGCCGGTTTCGAGTCCCTCTATGATGTGGCTGCCGTGTTCGATACTTCTTTTCTCCGGCAGTATGGGGCGCGACTCCTGTTTCATCAGCCGGGGAAAATCCGTCTTGAACCAGTTGCGGCCTTCGGTACATACCCGCAGGTACCCGCCCGTTTCACCGTTGATCCAGCTGCTCAGATCGATCCATTTCTTGATCTCCCGGGGCCCCTTCCGGTACCAGGGAAGATATTCCGACACATGACCGTTGGATTCCGTGGTGAAATAGCCGAACCTTTT